>JAFDGZ010000034.1 GCA_019309045.1 Deltaproteobacteria bacterium
TCAGTTTTTCTGAGGTGGCTGTCGGCTTCGACCAGGAGCAGGCTCACCAGGAGAGCCAGCGCTGCCTCAACTGCGGCGTCTGCTCCGAGTGCATGGAGTGCGTCCGCGTCTGCGCTGCCAATGCCGTGGATCACCATCAGAAACCGGAGAAAAAATCCATTGCAGTGGGTGCGGTGATCGTTGCCAGCGGCTTCGAACCTTTTGAGGCTGCAGCCAAGGCAGAATACGGCCATGGCAGATACGCCAATGTGATTACCAGCCTGGAGTTCGAACGCATGCTCTCCGCCTCCGGACCATTCGCAGGCCACATTCAACGTCTTTCCGATGGCAAGACTCCCAGCCGTATCGCCTGGATTCAGTGCGTCGGCTCCAGAGATGCAAGCCTCGGCAGAGAATACTGCTCGTCGGTCTGCTGTATGTATGCCAGCAAACAGGCCATAATCGCCCAGGAACACGAACCTACCATCGAGCCCACTATTTTTTTCATCGATGTGCGTGCCATGGGCAAGGGATTCGAGCGTTATTACAACCGCGCCAGACAAGATTCTCTTTGTGCCCCCCATGGTGTCCGTTACCTGCGGAGCATGATTTCTCGCGTAGTGGAGGATCCGCGTAGCAAAGATCTGGAAATTACCTACTTCGATGAACACGGCACTGCCCAGGAGGAAATATTCGATTTGGTTGTGCTCTCAGTGGGCCTGCAGCCGAGTGCTGCTTCGCGCCAGCTGGCACAGGCCCTAGCTCTTCCTACGGATCGTTTCGGTTTTCTCGAAAACGAGCCCTTCAACCAGGTAGCCACCCTGAAGCCGGGAATATTCTGTGCCGGGGTCGTCCAGGAACCCAAGGATATACCTGAAAGTGTGGCACAGGCAAGCAGTGCCGCGGCAGAAGCAATGAAACTTCTCGCCCCAGCTCGAAAGGAGCTAGTGGAAGAAGCCACGCTCCCCCTGGAGCGGCAGGTGGCAAGGGAGATCCCGCGTATCGGCGTCTTTGTCTGTCACTGTGGCGTCAACATTGCCGGGGTGGTGGATGTGGAGGCAGTTGCTCGATATGCCAGCACTCTGCCCAACGTGGTCTACACCGACCACCTACTATTCAGCTGTGCTACGGATTCAACCGAGAAGATAAAGGACATCATTGGCACCCACCACCTGAACAGGGTGGTGGTGGCCTCCTGCTCAGTAAGAACCCATGAGCCTCTTTTCCAGCAAACCATACGGGAAGCAGGCCTGAACAAGTATCTCTTTGAGATGGCCAATATCAGAGACCAGTGCTCCTGGGTACACGGCAATACACCCGAGATTGCCACAGAAAAGGCCAAGGATCTGGTACGGATGGCCGTGGCTCGTGCCCTTTTCCTCGACCCGCTCCAGGAAGGGACTGTGCCCATTATTCAGCGAGCTCTAGTGGTGGGCGGCGGCGCAGCCGGCATGGTGGCAGCTCTCAACCTGGCTGAGCAAGGCTATGAGGCCGTGCTGGTAGAAAAAGAAGCTGCCCTGGGCGGCAGGGCTCGAAGTTCAATGCATTTTACCCCAGACGGAAAATCCGTGCAGCCCTTCCTGGACGACCTCATTCACAGCGTAGAACAGCACCAGCGCATTCAGATTTTCACCAGCGCCAGAGTGGAAAACGTCTCTGGGCACCTGGGAAGTTTCAAGAGCACCATTGCGGTGAACGGCAACCGCACGGAGGTCTCCTACGGTGCTGCCATCATCTCCTCAGGAGCCAGTGAATATCAACCACAAGAGTACCTCTATGGGAGCGAGGAGCGGGTACTTACCCAGAGTCAGTTTCACCAGATGCTCGCTCAGGAGGATCCTGTTCTGTCCAGGGTAAAGCGGCTGGTTATGATCCAGTGCGTGGGCTCTAGAGACGAAGAACGGCCTTACTGCAGTCGCGTTTGTTGCACTGCAGCCATCGGCAACGCCTTGCGTCTGCACGAGTTGCACCCAGCAGCCCAGATTTGCATCCTTTATCGAGATATTCGCACCTTTGGTCTCCGAGAACTCCTCTACAAGAGGGCGCGGGAATCAGGAATCCGCTTCATCCGCTATGCAGCGGAGGAAAAACCGAAGGTCTGCAGCAATCACCAGGGGCTCTCGGTGAGTGTTCTGGATCAAAACCTCGGGCGTCATATCGTTTTGCAGGCGGATCTGCTGGTGCTGAGCGCTGCAATAGTGCCCAGCCGCACAAATGCGGAACTGGCGGAGGTATTCAAGCTCAACAGGGACCCTGATGGGTTCTTTATGGAAGCACATGTGAAATTGAGACCTCTTGATTTTGCCAATAACGGTATTTTCCTCTGCGGGCTGGCACACGGCCCCAAATTCCTGGAGGAGTGTCTAGCGCAGGCTCGGGGGGCGGCAGCAAGAGTGGCCCAGATCTTCAGCCAGGAAACAATGCTTGTCAGCGGCAGGATTGCCATAGTGGATCCGGGCAAGTGCGCAGCCTGTTGCACCTGCGTTCGCACCTGTCCATACGAGGTGCCCCGTATCGGCAGCAGGGGAGTTGCGGTCATAGAAGCTGCCGCTTGCCATGGTTGTGGTGCCTGCGCAGCTGAGTGTCCCGGCAAGGCCATACAACTCCAGCACGTTACTGACGTGCAGGTTTTGGCCAAGTGCGACGGCCTGCTGGTTTTTCCAACAGCAGGACAGATTGTGGATGGGAGGAGAAAACAGAGTGGCTTTCGAACCTAACATAGTAGCCTTCTGCTGCATGTACTGAGCGTATACCGCTGCGGACCTGGCAGGTTCAATGAGGCTCAACTACCCCAGCAACGTCAAGATCATCATGGTGCCCTGTACAGGCAGGGTAGACGTGATCCACCTACTGCGTGCCGTTGAAAATGGAGCTGATGGGGTATATGTAGCCGGTTGTCTCGAGGGGGGGTGTCACTTCCTCAACGGCAATATCAAGGCTAGAAAAAGAGTACAATATGTAAAAAGGCTGCTGACCGAGATCGGCATGGAACCTGAACGAGTTGAGATGTACAATCTGGAAGCCTCAGATGGACCGCGTTTTGCCCAGATTGCTGCAGAAATGACGGACAAGATAAGAAAATTGGGCCCGAGTCCTTTACACCCCTCCCCTGATTAGCAATGACCATCGAACCCATGGCAGTGGGGTAGCAGTGTCCAGTGCTGTTCACCAGCAGCTCTCTCCATCTCTCAGCTTGAGATGAAACGGGCCCGGATCTGTTTATTCAGATCCGGGCCCGCATGGCTCTAGGCCGGCACAATCAACTGCAGGGCAGCGGCAGGGGAAAACATGCAAAAGCCGTTGGTGCTGCCATGCTGAAAAAAATGGTTCTCTACACAGAAGGCCTGGGTAGCAGACCCGCCCCCGAGACAATCTCCTCCACTCTTTCCTCCCATTCGATCGCCATGACATGCACGCCTGCAATACCTTGCATCTCTTTCATTTCCTGGATCTGTTCAATGGCAATCTGAATGCCTTCGGCAGCCTGTTTTTTCTTTTCCACGCCTTTGAGGCGGGTGATATATTCCTCCGGCACATCGAGGCCTGGAACAAACTTCTGCATGTAGCGGGCCATACCCACTGACTTGAGTGGCGTGATTCCTGCCATGAGGTAGCACTTCTCTGTGAGCCCCTGATCATTGGCCTGCTTAACCCAGGTGCGGAATTTGTCCATGTTGTAGATGCACTGGGTCTGAATGAAATCCACACCAGCATCAATCTTTTTGGCAAGCCGAGTGACGCGAAACTCAAAGGGATCGCCAAAAGGATTGGCTGCCGCGCCAATAAAAAATTTAGGCACTCCCTCCAGTTCGTGATCGTTGATGAGTTTTCCCTCGTCACGCATCTTCTTTACCGTGGCGATAAGTTGCATAGAATCGATATCAAAGACGTTCTTGGCCTGGGGATGATCGCCGAACTTCTGGTGATCACCCGACAGACAGAGAACATTCTTGATGCCCAGAGCAGAGGCGCCCAGTAGATCGCTCTGAATGGCAATGCGGTTGCGGTCCCGGCAGACCATTTGTAAGTTCGGCTCCAGCCCTATGTCCAAAAGGAGGCGACAGACAGCAGTACTGCACATCCGTACCACCGCTGTCTGGTTGTCGGTGACGTTGACAGAATCCACTATGCCTTTGAGGTACTCAGCTTTCTTACGAATAATCTCCGCATCTGCGCCGCGAGGAGGGCCGAGTTCCCCGGTGACAGCAAACTCACCAGCAGCAAACACCTTTTCCAAATTGCTTCCAGCTTTCATTGTTTCAAATCCTCCCTGACAATCTTGCGAGGCCCACCGTCGCGACTGGTGGTCCAGTCCTTGTACATGAAAACCGACCTCATCTTGTCGAGCTGCCCCAGTTGGACCAGCCGCTCGTAAATAAGATGCCAGGCGCAGTCCGTCTCAGGGTTGATCTCGCACTTGCCGCCGGCCGAGCCCCCGCACGGTCCGTTCATCAGGCTCTTGGCACAACGCGCAATCGGGCAAATACCGCCAAAATTATGAATGATGCAAGTTCCGCAGCCTTGACAGAATTCTGCCCAGACGCCGTGTTCGAGAGCGCCACCCATAAAACAGGTGTTGAGCGCAGGCATGACGATTTGATCGCCATAGGCCCTGGCGATAAACTGCGGGCCCACACTGCACGCCATGGACAGGATGGCATCATAGTTGTTGGATTTGATAGGTTCCTCCAGTTGGGCAATGTACTCTGGATCACACTGACGCTCCAGTGTCATCTCATCAATCTGTATCTCCCGTTTCTCCTTTTTTCTGGCGATTCGCAGACCGGAGGCCAGAATTCCTACCTCTTTCTGACCGCCAGCATTGCACACCGTGACGCAACCTTTGCAGCCCACCAGGAGAATCTTGCCAAAAGGATCCGTCATTTGGAGGAGCTCCTCCATGGGCTTTCTCTCCGCAACGATCATGAACTCTTACCTCCTTTGCAGTGGTTTCCCTTCCCAGTGCGTCCTGTTGCGGTGGAATTACTCAACCACGTGCTATCGCAGAGGGCTGGGGCCAAGCTCCTTGATCTTTTCTGTCATTTGTCGAGCCACTTCGACAAATGCTTGACCTTTTCCGGCTGACAATTGAAAAATCTCTACTCTTTCAGGTTCGACCCCCAGTTGTTCCAACATTTCTTTGACGAGATTCACCTTTTTGCGCGCCTTCTCAATGCCTTGGCGATATTGACAACTGTCTTCCTGGCAGCCTGCCACGTAGACGCCATCAGCCCCATGCTCAATTGCTTTGAGCATGTGCAGGGTGTCCAGTCGACCCGTACACGGTATCTGAACAGCCCTGATGTTGGCAGGAAGTTGCAGGCCCATGTCGTCTGCCACCTGGGCTGCCGCAGAAGCGCAGTTGCTGCAAGTAAAGGCTACAATCTGAGGCTCAAAAGTAGTCATATGAACTCTCCTTCGCTCCCTGTGTAATGGTCAACCTGTCGGCGACCTTTGTGCCTGGAGCCAGAACTCAAAGGCCCTGTCTTCGAGAAAACAAGCCTAACTGCTGAAGGTGGCGCTGATCTTGCCTATGATTTGTTCGTCTGTATAGGCAGCCATATTGATGGCCTTGCCCGGACACTCAGAGACACACATGCCGCATCCTTGGCAGAGAACGGGATCAATGGAGGCGGCACCTTCATCACTGTCAATAAAGGGCACTTGAAATGGGCAGGTGCGTACGCAAGTACAGCAAACCGCACACTTTTCGGGATCTACCTGGGCAAATATGCCAGCTATTCGGATGCGGTCCTTGGCAAGAAGGCCCATGGCGCGCCCAGCAGCGGCCCAGGCCTCAGCAATGCTTTCTGTGGAAAACTTCGGGCCCACGGCCAGACCAGCAAAGAACACCCCTTCGGTTTCAGAGTCCACTGGTCTCATCTTGGCCGGTGATTCAACAAGAAAGCCGTCTGTTCCTTGAGAGACCTTGAACAGGGTTGTCATTTTCTCGGAGACCCTGCTTTCAATGGCTGTTTGCAATGAGATGAAATCAGGGAAAATCTTGACCGATCTCTGCAAAACATGATCGACAACTGTGACCTCTAGCCCTCCCGCAGAGGTTTGTTGAACTTCAGGTTTCTGCTCGAGCGTGTAACGGATAAAGACTACACCCTTCTGCCGCGCCTCCTTGTAAAGTTCCTCGATAAAACCATAGGTGCGCATCTCCCTGTACAGCACATATATCTTCATGTCTGGATTTTTTTCTTTGAGATCAACAGCAGTGCGCACTGCATAGGAACAGCAAATCTTACTGCAGTACGGCCGTTGAGGCTCCCTCGAGCCAACGCATTGAATAAATACGGCACAGCCGGCCTGGTGGATCTCGGCTGGATCTTTCTGCAACTTCTCATTGAGATCGACCCAGCGAAACACCCGCGGGTGACTACCGCAAAGATATTCTGCAGTTTCAATGCTCGCGCCGCCCACTGCGAGAATGGTTGCACCATGCTCGACCTCTTTCCTGGTGCCGTCCTGCTGAACCGTACTCACAAAGTGGCCAGCAACTCCCTTGGTGGCCACTACCTCTGCGTTCTTCATCACCGTGATGCTGTCGGTGGCCTCCACACGGCGGATCAGCTCTTCCAGATAATCCTGCAGCGCCTGACCTTGCCAGGTGGACCGTACTTTTCTGGCATGGCCGCCCAATTGGCCGCTTTGCTCCACCAGGGTCACCGGAAAACCGTGGCTCGCCAAAGCAATGGCACTTTCCATGCCCGCTATACCGCCGCCCACCACGAGCGCACTTTTCGATACCGCTATTTCTTTTAAAGGCTGCGGCTCTAGCAGGGCGGCCCGCACTACACTCATCTTCACAAGATCAATGAGCATGCCTCTTTGAGAATCACCGCCACCCAGGGTGCGCAGATCCACCAGGTCGTAGAGGCACCTGTCGAGCCCAGCTCTGGCAAGAGCCTCCTCAACCAGCGGTTTATGGACGGCAGGAGTACAGCTGGCGAACACCAGCCTGTTGAAATTCTTCTCTTGGATCAATTGACTGAGGGCCGCTAACACGTCGCCATTGCCTGCAGCAAGACTTTCTACGCCTACCACTGCCTCTATGTTTGCTGCCGCGGCAGCCGCCTCATCTAGTAATGAGCCGAGCCGTTGACTGGAGGCAGGACAGCTATAGAACACCACTCCTACTCGGGGTGCTTCTCCCTCGGTGGTTCGCATGGCCGGATAGTCTACTTTTACCTGGTAGGTCGGGGGCTTCAGGGAAGAAGTCACAGCCGCAGCAGCCGCACTTGCCTGCACCAATGACAAATTTATCTCTTGAGGTGCTGTCAGGGCACCACATACGAAGATTCCAGGCACCGAGGTGCTCACAGGTCGGAACACCTCGGTCTGCACAAAGCGTTCATTTGTCAAGGATATACCGAGTTTTTTTGCCAGCGACTCACTGTCTGCCGAGGGCTGGAGGCCCACTGACAGAACAACCATATCATAGATCTCGCTTTGTGCCCCGCCCTTCTCGTCAACGTAACTGATCACCAGGTCATCAGTTCCCGCAAGGCTGTCGACTGTATGCACTCTGGAACGTATCAGCCGGACAGCCAATTCTTTTGCCCTGTTGAGGTATTCTTCGAATCCCTTGCCGTGAGCCCGAAGATCCATAAAAAAAATGCTGGTCTCTGTGTCGGGCAGATTCTCTTTGACATTCACCGCTTCCTTGAGGGCATACATACAGCACACCGAGGAGCAGTAAGGAGCATCGCAGGCATTGATCTCACGCGAGCCTACACACTGTAGCCAGGCTATTTTGGCAGGCACCTTGCCATCAGATGGTCTCTTCACTATACCCTGAGTGGGACCGCCAGGTTTTTGCATCCCTTCGAATTCCATACTAGTTACCACATTCGGTAAAACACTATAGGAATAAGTGTCATAAACAGTTGGATCGAAGGGTTCGATACCGACAGCAAGAATGACGCCGCCCACCTTCAGGTTTATGCTCTCCCTATCGCTCTTCACTGTTGCCTCGAAGTTTCCCTGTTCACCCGAGAAACTCTCGAGTTCAGCATTGGTGATTATCTCAATGTTAGGGTGCTGGCTGGCTGCCGCTATCTGATCTTTCTGTTTACAGCAACTACACAACGGATAGATCCGGTACAATTGCGGCATTAGACCACCAAGTTGAGGCGATTTCTCCACCAGGTAGACGCCGTATCCTGCTTCTGCCAGATCCAGGGAAGCCTGAATACCGGCAACACCGCCACCCAGCACTAACACACGATCCACGGGGCTAGTTCCTGGCCAGACCTTTCCAGTGCTCATAGGCCATACTCCTCTCTGGGCAGTACTAGGAAATACCTGCCTTTACTACATCATCACTAGCTGGAGTTATAAAGTGTGGGGGAATGCATTGTCCCGACTTTGAAGTATGAAATACTTCTTGAAGATAGAAAAAAAGACCTATTTGCGATGTTTTTCTCATTATAATGGCAGCGTTACATACCTATAAATAATTCACTGCTGGCTGTCAAGGGCAAAGCCTGAGCGAACACTTACCCTCCCGTTGGCCACAGGGCGAGCCATGAAAGCTTCATGGCTGTCGCCCATGGTCAGTGGAAGAGACTGCTTTTCACCCACTACTAGAGGTTGTGGTGCACTCGAGCCGCCTGCACAGTGTTCTTCATAAGCATGGTAATGGTCATAGGACCAACGCCACCAGGAACAGGTGTGATTGCCGAGGCAACCTCCACCGCTTCATCAAAGGCAACGTCTCCTTTGAGGATGCGTTTGCCTTCAGGAGTTCTTCCCACCTCATTGACGCCCACATCGATTACCACTGCCCCCGGCTTGATCATATCTCCTTTGACGTACTCGGTCACCCCAGCTGCCACAATGAGAATGTCGGCTCGCTTTGTGTGGAAGGCCACATCTTTTGTACGAGTATGGACCACAGTAACGGTAGCATTAGCACCTGGACCTTTCTGCATAAGCATGGCAGCGATGGGCTTGCCAACGATGTTGGAACGCCCCACCACCACCACCTCGGCACCTTCAACCTGGGTCCCTGAGCGGATGAGCAACTCTTGTATGCCAAAGGGTGTACAGGGTCGATAATAGGGATTGCCAATGAGCAGTTTTCCCACGTTGGTTGGATGAAATCCGTCCACATCCTTGTCTGGATCAATTGCCAGCAGGACTTTCTGATCGTCTATAGCCTTCGGCAGGGGAAGCTGCACCAGTATACCGTGAATCTTGGGGTCTTTGTTATACTTGTCAATGAGACCGAGAAGGTCAGCTTCGCTGATATCTTCAGGCTGATTGTCCTGCACCGAATAGAAGCCGAGTTCATGCGCCGCTTTTTGCTTGGCACGGACATAGCTCTGCGAAGCGGGATTCTCGCCCACGAGTATAGTTACCAATCCGGGCTCCACACCGTGCTTTTCCTTCATTTCAGCCACTTCCTGCTTCAGCTCAGCACGGATCTCTTTGGCCACCTCCGCTCCTTTGATTAGTTTTGCTGCCATAGTTCTCCTCCTTTAGAAAAAGGCTAGGCAGGGCCCCGCGCCCTGCCTAGCTCGCATCAAATTCACCTGAACTTCTTTATGCTCTCCGGGTCCAGCCGTTTCTGTCCCTTAGAATCCAATCACCTGGGACAGACAGTGAAGTGCTCTTAGCTAGAAAAGCCCCGTCACCTTGCCAGTTTTCACATCCACATCCACCCTGCGGAAGGCTGGGTCGGAGCAGGTTCCCGGCATCAGGCTGATGGTACCGCAGCAGGGGCAGAGGAACTTGGCCCCCGAGAAGATCAGCACATCACGAACGGGGAGAGTCCACCCTTTGGGCACACCCTTCACTGCCGGATCATGCGTCAGTGAGAGGTGCGTCTTCACCATCATGGTGGTGTAGTCGTCATACTTGGGATCGGACTCGAGCATCTTGGCCTTGGCCTCGGCCTCAGGTGTCCAGGTCACCCCATCAGCGCCGTAAACGTTCTTGGCAATAGTTTCGACACGATCCCGCAGTTTCATTTCGATAGGGTAGAGGAATTTGAATTCGGATTCTTCGTCACAGGCATCCATCACCGCATCAGCAAACTCGAGGGCACCATCGCCGCCATCAGCCCAGTGAGTAGAAACGGCGCAGCGCGCTCCTGCTTCCTCGGCATACTTTCTCACCAGAGCAATTTCATCCTTGGTATCTGTGTGAAAGCAATTGATACACACCACCGGATTGATCCCCGACATCCTGATGGTGTTGATGTGATGCACCATGTTGGCAACACCCTTTTCCAGCAATTCCAGGTCCTCATGCTGGTACTCTTCGGGCAGGGGCAGACCAGCCACCACCTTGGGACCGCCGCCGTGCATTTTCAGAGCACGAATGGTGGTGGTGAGCACGGACACATGAGGTTTCAAGCCACTGTAACGGCATTTGACGTTCCAGAATTTTTCGAAGCCGATATCTGCGCCAAAGCCGGATTCTGTCACATGGTAATCGAAAATCTTGAGACCTACGCGGTCGCCAATAATGGAAGATTGCCCCACGGCAATATTGGCAAAGGGCCCAGCATGAACCATGCATGGCTGGTATTCCGCGGTGCACATCAAGGTAGGATTAATAGTATTTCGCATCCAGGCGGTCATGGCATTGCCCACTTCCAAATCGCGGGTGGTTACCACATCGCCCTTTTTATCGAAGGCTACCGTGATGTTGTTCAACCGCTCGCGCAGGTCTGCCAGGTCACGGACAATTGACAAGATAGCCATAAGTTCCGAACTCACCGCGATGCCGAATTTGGACTGCATCATGAAACCGTCATACCGGCCGCCGATGCCAATGATGATGTTTCGCAGGGACTGAGCACAGAAATCCATAATCCAGCCCATCTCAACACGGGTGGGATCAACCTCCAGTCTGCGCATGCGAGTAAGACGCTGCAGTTGTTCGTCATTGTAGTTGCGTTCATGCTGCATCCTCGCTGTGAGGGCAGTCATGGCCAAGTTGTGGGCATTCATGATGTCATTGATATCGCCGGTAAGACCCATGGAAAATTCGGTCATGGGAATGAGCAGAGAATTGCCGCCGCCGGCCGCAGTCCCCTTTATATTCATAGTGGGACCGCCCGAGGGCTGTCGCAGACAGCCACCCACATTGACGCCTCGCTTGCCCAATCCCTCCATGAGGCCGCAAGAGGTGGTGCTTTTGCCCTCGCCAAGTGGTGTTGGCGTAATAGCAGTTACCTCGATGTACTTGCCGTCTGGCTTGTCCTTCAATCTCTCAATGATCTTCAGAAAATCCAGTTTGCACAATCTTCCCATGGGGAGGATCTCGTCTTTTTCCAAACCAAGCTTCTCTCGCCACTCATCAGGAGTGGGCATGTTTTTCTCAGCTGCCTCCGAAATTTGCCAGTCTGCCATTTTTACTGCGTCATAAGCCATAGGAATCTCCCTCCTTATCCTTGTGGGAATCTCTAAGGTATCCTCCTTTTTTTCTTTTCCTGCCCGAGGTTTAAAACTCTGCCAAAATCACCTCCTTTTTTTTGCTATAGTAGAGCCGTGCTCACAGCTGAGCTTTTGAAAAACCCTCTTTTTTCTGCCTCAATCCAAAAGACACTATACTCCCCAGTCATGACAAAAGAGCCATATCAACTTCGACTAGGGATCACCATATTTTCATATCGTGCAGGGTGCGTATTAGGTGAAACAGCAACAATGACTACCTTCATGTCCCTGAAATCAAGGTTGGCAACTACCAGTCTATGGGCATGATCGGTGTTTCTCCCAAAAGAGAGATACCTCAACGCAGAGTATTCGGTAGCTAGGACTAGGCAGTTCTGCTACTTCAAGAAAATAATCCTTTTCACATAGTTTACCACAGATTTATGTCAGGATGACGGCTTTTGTCAAGACAAAAATAAATTCCTATTTCATTCGTGGACTATGATGAAGGAAAAAAATTCATTGCTATTTTTTGGCTTTTTATCTATAGTAGCAGCCAGATTATTACAGGGATATCAACAAGTTTAGCAAACTTTCAACTATGGATTTTGCCCGTGGTGAGTATTGTCTTTTTCAGCACGACCTAGGAATAACAAAGAGATCTAACCATGCCTTCTCCCTGGTCTCATATTTGTGACTTTCTACAGAAGACAATCGACTCCGTGGATTTTTCCCGCTGGATCAAACCAGTGCAGGCTGAATTCTTGGACAGAGGCATACTCGTGCTGCGTCCACCGAGTAGATATCACTGTGAATGGTTCCGTGAGCATTACCTGGATCTTATCCTATCCTACTGCCGGCAAATCGACCACAACCTCCACATCAAGATCGAGACACCCGCATGTCGCAACAGGTCAAAAGACCACTCCATCTCTTTGACCAAAACTCTCTCTAGAGTTCCAGATCTAGATAGTTCCAAGAGCTTTGACACTCTCCTAGTTGGCTCCTTTAATCGATTCGCCTTCAATGCTGCCAAGAGTTTCTCAGAAAAGCCTGTCATGAGTTTTAATCCCCTGCTTATTGAAGGAGCCCAAGGGAGCGGCAAGACTCACTTTCTTCAGGCCATTGCCAACAGGTATTCGAGTAGGAACCAACAAATCCCCCTCCTTTTAGACTGCCGTCACTTTGGTGCACAAGATGTTGCCTTGCTTAGATTCCTCCACGAAAACAGCAATTACTGCAGCAAAACTGTTTCTATTCTGCTGATTGATAATATGCACTTGTTGCCGAAGCGAGACAAATTGCAGCAGCACTTGTGCCATCTGTTCGACTATTTCTATGATTTACCCAAACCAATGGTATTTACCTCAGATGGTTTGCCTGGACTGCTTCCCTCTCTGGAGCCTGCTCTACGGTCTCGACTCAACTGGGGTTTAGTTGCCCGAATAAACGAACTTACCTTTGAAGACTCAATGCGAATTCTTGCTAAACTTTGCAATGGCCTTAACGCCTCTCAGAGCAAGTCAATTAGAGCATTTGTTCAGTTATACAGGCCAAAATGTTTTGCTGACATCCTTGGATGTGTTGAAAAACTTAAACTTTTTATACAAAACGGGGGCATCAGTATCAACAGGCAGCTGTTGGACCAGACAAGAGGAGAGGAAGAAGCTATTCTGCTAATTCAAGGGCTCATATGTAAAGTATATCATCTGCAACCCCAAGATCTGTGCGGTACCAGCAGGCAGGTGGCCGTGAGCAACGCTCGTCATATGTGCATGTATTTTTGCAAAAATATGACATCTCTAAGCTACGCTAAAATCGGCAGTTATTTTGGCAGTAGGAATCATTCCACCATTATTCATGCCTGCCGTAAAGTTCGAGCAGAGATAAAAAGAAACCCGGAATTTGCTCAAGAAGTTGTAAAGCTTGAAAGGGATATCTATAAACTTTTAAAGAGAAAAAATTTAATAAAAAAAGAAGGTTAACTCCTCTTTTAACATCTCTACAGGGTGATATAATTAAGTAGTAATTACTAGATTATATTTATTCTATTTAAAGGGGAAACAATGGAATTTACCATTCAAAAAGAAGACTTTCTCAAAGGCTTACAAAAGGCTCAGAGTGTTGCTGAAAAAAGGAGTTCAATGCCAATCCTCTCCAACGTGCTCATTGAAGCAAAAGAAGACGCCATTCAACTAACAGCAACCGATCTCGAAGTAAGCTTCACAGGCAAATACCCTGCGCAAATATTTGCCCAGGGAGCCATTACTGTCCAGGCTCGCAAATTTTACGAAATTGTAAAAGAACTCCCTGCTGCAGAAATAAAGGTGACTGAAAAAGAAAACCAATGGCTTCACATCTCGAGTGCTAATTCAGAGTTCAATCTGGTTGGCCTGCCGCCCGATCAATTTCCCCAAGTGGCAAGACACGACGAATTGCCATGGATTTCAATGGATTCTCCACTGCTCAAAGACATGATAGATAGAACCATCTTTGCGGTCTCTACTGAAGAAACCCGCTACAATCTTGCCGGCATTTATTTTGAAAAGATATTTGCAGAAGAAAAAGCAACAGGTTTGAGACTGGTAGCAACCGACGGCCACCGCCTTTCCATGATGGAAAGACCTCTGGAAAATATAGAACAATTTCCTTTTCAGAAAGGTGCAATCGTGCCGAGGAAGGGGATGTATGAAGTCAGTCGACTTTTAGAGGAAGCGGCAGAGGTAAAAGTAGCATTTGATGACAATAATGCCGTGTTTCAGTTAGCAGAAACCTCTCTTGTTGTCAGACTTATCGATGGAGATTTTCCGGATTATTCTACGGTAATACCAAGAGAATTCAAAATAACTCTGGAAATAGAACGAGAAAAATTTATGGAGATGCTCAAGCGGATGATTATTATTTCTACTGACCGCTACAGAGGAATTCGCTGCAATATCACTGAAGGTTCTATAGAAATTATATCCAATAACCCGGAAATCGGCGACGCAAGAGAGCAAATGCCGATCGCTTATTACGGAGATGATATGACAATAGCTTTCAATCCCAGGTACTTCTTAGATGCTCTTTCAGTTATGAGTAGTGAGAAAATAACAATAAATATGGTAGACCAATCTAGTGCCTGTATCATCTCTGGCAACGATGATGAGGGATATTGCGCTATTGTTATGCCAATGCGTTTAGAATAATCATATAAACAGTATCAGCAGCATTTATCACTTGTCACTACCTATGCCGCATGCTCACTTCTTTCAGGAATAATCTCTTGGGTTTTTTCCAGAAAAGATGTAAAATTATCATGAGTGTTAAACCATTAACGTGACAACAGGAGAAATATGCAGCAAGTAAGTCCCGAATCAGAGAAAAAATATGATGCCAGCAGGATTAAAGTTCTCGAAGGTTTGTCTGCGGTTCGCAAGAGACCTTCAATGTATATCGGCAATCTCTCTACAGAAGGCCTTCACCATCTGGTCTACGAGGTGGTGGATAACAGCATAGATGAAGCATTGGCGGGGTTCTGCGATTCTATTGATGTTCACATTCAGGCGGATAACAGCATCACTGTTGATGACAACGGCCGGGGTATCCCGATAGACAGACATGAAAAAGAAGGAATTCCCGCAGTTGAAGTAGTGATGACCAGACTTCATGCTGGCGGCAAGTTTGACAATAAATCTTATCAGGTATCTGGCGGTTTGCATGGAGTTGGGGTTTCGGTGGTAAACGCTTTGAGCGAGTTTCTGGAGGTGGAGATTCGTAAAGACGGCAAAGTCTATCAGCAGAGATATGAACGCGGCAAGACAGTGAGCCCCCTGCAGGTGATCGGCACCACCCAGCGGCGAGGAACTCGGGTGACGTTCAAGCCGGACCCCATGATTTTCAAGAAAGTGCAGTTCAGTTTTGAATTGCTGGTAACCCGCCTGCGGGAGTTGGCTTTTCTCAACAGAGGTGTACGGATCAGCATAAGAGATGATCGAGAAAACCGCCAGCAAGAGTTCTATTACGAGGGCGGCATAGTTTCGTTTGTGGAATACCTGAACAAGAACAAGAATGCCATTCATCCCGAAGTGATCTATCTGGCGGGTATGAAGAATGGGACCTCAATAGAGATCGCTTTGCAGTATAACGAGACCTATACTGAAAAAATATTCTCTTTCGCGAACAATATAAACACCAAAGAAGGGGGCACCCATCTCAGCGGTTTCAAGGCAGCGCTTACTCGCAGTATCAATCAATATGCTGCTGGGGATACGGTGCCCAAGCATATGAAAGGCAAGCTTGAAGGTGAGGATGTCAGAGAAGGTCTGGCTGCTGTTATTAGCGTAAAGTTGGCAAAGCCCCAGTTTGAGGGTCAAACCAAGACCAAACTGGGAAACAGTGAAGTGAAGGGCCAGGTAGAAGCTCTTGTCTACGAGCAACTGAGCGGCTTTTTCGAAGAGAATCCTACCGTAGCAAGAGCTGTTCTCAACAAAGTGGTTGAAGCTGCCAGAGTAAGAGAAGCAGCACGTCGGGCAAAAGAGCTCACCAGACGGAAAGGGATATTGGGCGAACATTCTTTGCCGGGAAAATTGGCCGACTGTCAGGAACGGGATCCCAGTCGAAGTGAGCTCTTCATTGTGGAGGGGGACTCTGCTGGAGGTTCAGCCAAACAAGGCCGCGATCGCAAATTTCAGGCCATTTTGCCGCTGCGCGGCAAGATCTTGAATGTTGAGAAGGCTCGCTTTGATAAGATGCTGGAAAATCAGGAAATATGTGCCATGATTACTGCTCTGGGAACTGGCGTGGGCAAGGATGATTTTGATATTGCCAAGCTGCGTTACCACAGGATAATTATTATGACAGATGCTGATGTTGATGGCTCTCATATAAGAACACTGCTGCTAACTTTTTTCTATAGGGAAATGGAAGAACTCATCAGTCGAGGTCATCTCTATATTGCCCAGCCACCACTGCTTCGCGTCAGTAGAGGGAAACAGGAGCAATATGTTCGAGATGAGAAGGCATTGCAACGTTTTCTGCTCGAGCGTGCTGTGGAGAACCGACGTTTGGTGATAAACAGAAATGGCAAAGAATATCAGGGTGCCAGCTTTCTGCGCATCCTGGAAAAAATGATTCTTTACTTCGACACTCTCTTCGCCCTGGAAAAGCGAGGCTATAACCTCGATATCATTAAAGAACTGCTGGCGCTCTTTTTGAAGACAGAGATCAAGGCAGATCTAGGTACCATGATCAAGGTGAGAGAACAATTGCAAAAAGCCGGTCTGCAGGTAAGCGATCTCCGAGAAGACAAGGAATATGGTACCCACGAACTGCTGGTTAGACCCAAAGAAAACGGCTGGGAGTGGATAACTGTCGGGAAACAACTATTCCAGATGGTAGATTTTCGCCGCGCTCTCGAACAACGGCGGCAACTGCAGGAGTTGGAGGAACCACCTTACCTTCTCATAGAAGGAGACAAGCAGACCACCATCGAATCGAAGAGGTCCCTGTTGAAGTACTTGCAAGAGCAGGGAAAGAAAGGTTTGACGATCCAACGCTACAAAGGCCTGGGCGAAATGAACCCCGAGCAACTCTGGCAGACTACCATGAACCCGGAGAAACGTGCCCTCCTGCAAGTGACCATTGAGGACGCCGTGGAGGCCGACCGCATTTTCACCATTCTCATGGGTGACAAGGTGGAGCCGAGAAGAGAATTTATACAATTAAATGCTCTCCAGGTGAGAGAATTAGACATATAGGGAAGTATACAGGGTGTTGCTGCCAGGACGATGAGCAATATTTTGGCCGGCACATCCTGTATTTTTTGGGCAATCGATAACAAGCGAAGGAAGTTATTGAGTCATGGGGGAGCAACTCTCTAGTATCAGAATAGAAGATGAGATAAAGCAATCGTATCTCGACTATGCTATGAGCGTCATCATAGGCAGGGCCCTGCCAGATGTTCGAGATGGACTAAAACCGGTCCACCGCCGGATTCTCTATGCCATGCGCGAGTTGGGCAATGATTACAACAAACCTTACAAGAAGGCAGCCAGAATAGTCGGTGATGTCATCGGTAAGTTTCATCCCCATGGTGATGCAGCAGTCTACGAGGCCTTGGTTCGAATGGCGCAGGATTTTTCCATGCGCTATCCCCTGGTAGACGGTCAGGGTAACTTTGGCTCAGTTGATGGCGATCCCCCCGCGGCGATGCGGTACACGGAAGTACGACTCAGCAAGCTGTCACAGGAGTTTCTCAAGGATCTGGACAAGGAAACTGTAGATTTCGTCAGCAACTATGACGGCTCCCTGTTCGAGCCCTCTGTGCTTCCCACGGTTGTGCCCAATCTCTTGGTAAACGGCTCAGCTGGCATTGCCGTGGGTATGGCCGCCAATATACCACCGCACAATCTCTCTGAGGTGATTGACGCACTGCTGGCAATGATAGACGAACCGGATATAGAGCTGGATGCTCTCATGGAGTATATACCAGGGCCGGATTTCCCTACTGCTGCTACCATTTACGGCATGCGAGGCATCCGGGAGGCATACAGGACTGGCAAGGGGCTGATCAAAGTACGGGCCCAGACAGAGGTAGAAGAGACCAGGGTGGGACGGCAAAGAATTGTCGTAACCGAGCTGCCTTTTCAGGTGAACAAGGCAAAGCTGCTCGAACGAATAGCTGACCTGCTGAAACAGAAAAAGATCGAAGGCATAAGAGACATCCGCGATGAATCGGATCGTCGAGGAATGCGGGTGGTTATCGAGCTCAAGAGAGACGAGCAACCTGAGGTGATTCTCAACAACCTGTACCGCCATACCCAGATGGAAGCCACCTTTGGCATCAATATGCTGGCCATTGTGCACAATAGACCGGAATTGCTTTCTCTGCGCGACATCCTCGCGCATTTTCTGGAACATCGCCGTGGTGTGGTGCTGCGACGAACCGCTTTTGAACTTAGGAAAGCAGAGGAGCGCGCCCACATCCTGGAAGGTTTGAAAATAGCCCTGGAGAACATCGACGCTATCATTGAGCTCATCAAGAGGGCGGAAAACCCAAAGGCTGCCAAAGGACAGTTGCAGGAGCGCTACGGCTTCAGCGATGCTCAGGCCCAGGCGATTTTGGATATGCGCTTGCAGCGGCTCACCGGCCTGGAGCGAGAACGTATCATTGAGGAACACAAGAATCTGCTGCAGGAAATTGCCAGGCTGCGCGGTATACTGGACAATCAGGAGGTGCTCAATGCCGAAATCCGCCAGGAGCTGCACCAATTGAAAGAGCAGTACGGAGACAGCCGCCGCACCAGGATAGTGCAGCAGACGCAGGAACTGGAACTAATAGACTATATTGCCGAGGAGGATGTGATTGTTACGGTTTCTCATGCAGGCTACATCAAGCGGACTCCGGCGAGTACCTATAGAAGTCAGCGTCGAGGAGGAAAGGGCCGCACAGGAACCCGGCCGCGCCAGGAAGACTTTGTTGAGACGCTTTTTGTCGCTTCCACTCACGATCATCTGCTGTTTTTTACCAGCCTGGGTCGTTTGCACTGGTTGCGGGTATATCAGATTCCTCCGGCCAGTCCTCTGGCGCGTGGCAAAGCCGTGGTCAATTTGCTGCAGCTTCGACCTGATGAACGGGTGGCTACCATCCTGCCAGTGCGGGAATTTGCAGCCAGCACCTATGTGGTCATGGCCACTCGCAGGGGTGTGGTGAAAAAGACAGATCTGATGGCCTTTCGCAATCCCCGAGTTGGTGGAATCATTGCAGTCAAGATCAGTGAGGATGATGAACTGATAAGTGCCAGATTGACGCACGGCAACGAACAACTCTTCTTGATGACCCAGGCAGGCAAAGCCTTGCGATTTCCTGAAAATGAAATCAGACCCATGGGACGAGCAGCTCGGGGTGTCAGAGGCATGGATGTGAATGGCAGTGCTCTGGTGGGCATGGAGGTTGTCAATAATGAAGCCACGATTCTGACGGTAACTGAGAATGGTTTTGGCAAGAGAACGCCCACCACGGCATATCCTCTGCGCCGGCGGGCAGGCAAAGGGGTACTCACCATCCGAACCAGCAAAAGAAATGGCATGGTTGTCGGCTTCCGGCAGGTAAATGATCTCGATGAAATCATGCTGATCACTGATCGCGGCAGGATTATTCGCATGAGGGTGAATGAAATTTCGGTGATCGGCAGGATTACCCAGGGCGTACGACTGATAGATATCGAAGCGGGTGAAAAAGTGGTAGACCTTACCTGTCTTGCCGAGGTGGAGGACGGACAGCAAGGAGCAGAAAGAAATTGATGCCTGTCGACAACAGCAAAGAAACAGCAACTGAGGCTGTGGGGGTAGTGGGAGCTGGCAGTTGGGGAACGGCGCTGGCCAATTTACTTGCGAGCAAAAAGATGCCAGTCTATTTGTGGGTCTACGAAAAAGATCTCTGTCGACATATGCAGGAAAAGAGAGAGAACAGCCTCTACTTGCCAGGTGTGCGCCTTGCTTCTCTGGTGATGCCGGAAAGTAATCTCGAGAGGGTAGTCCTTGGTAGGAGGTTCCTGCTCATGGTGGTGCCGTCACATGTTTACCGCCGGGTGGCGTCTCAGATGGTTGATCTTATTGGGGAGTCGACTGTAATTGTCAGCGCCACCAAAGGAATCGAGAACGATACCCTCAAGACCATGTGGGGGATTTGGCAGGAGATCATTCCTGCTGGATTGCAGTGGTACTATGCAGTGCTCTCTGGTCCGAGCTTTGCTCGAGAAGTAGTCCAGTCTGTACCTACTGCGGTGACGGTGGCCTCGCCTGACAAAGAAGTGGCTCTAGAGGTGCAGCGTCTTTTTTCCACTGCCTATTTCAGGGTCTATAGCAGCACGGACGTGACCGGCGTGGAGCTCGGCGGCGCCCTGAAGAACGTGATTGCCCTGGCAGCAGGAATTGTTGACGGACTCGGGTTGGGCCACAATACCAGGGCGGCCTTGATTACCCGGGGCTTGGCGGAAATGAGCCGCCTGGGAACCAGCATGGGAGCTCATCCTTTGACATTTCTAGGCCTCGCTGGTGTTGGTGACCTGATGCTCACCTGCACGGGAGACCTCAGTCGAAATCGCACCGTGGGATACCAGTTGGGTCAGGGAAAGAAGCTTACTGACATTCTAGCTGAAATGCAAATGGTGGCAGAGGGAGTCAAGACCACTCGTTCCGCCTATTATCTGGCTAAAAGACAGGGGGTGGAGATGCCTATCTGTAAGCAGATGTATCGCATCCTGTACGAAGATCTTCCTCCAAAGGCTGCCATCTCAGAATTGATGACCAGAGGTCTGAAACACGAACTGGAAACCTTTTTCGCCTGATTTGTCCCATTATGTTCGTTTACTAAGTAAGGGCCAAACCGCCTATTGGTTGGGCCCATTCCCCATTTAGAGAGCCTCAGCCGTCCAAGATGAAGTCCGTGATGTAAGGGTTGGTTTTCATTTCATGGGCTATGGTAGACCGAGGTTGTTCACCGTAGTCGTGGCCAGGCCAGATCACCGTCTCCGGCGGGAGAGGCAGGATCTTTTCCTCGATTGACTTTAGCAGCCTCTCCAGGGACCCCCCCGGCAGGTCAGTGCGACCCACGGCCCCTACGAACAGGGTGTCTCCGGTGAAGAGGTTGTTTTCAACTTTGATGCACACTGCTCCAGGGGTATGGCCGGGTGTGTGGATGAACTCCAGGGTGAGGTTTCCCAGAGGCAGTTGTTCGCCGTCTGCCACGCGAATATCCACCGGCGAGGCGGCACAAAGTCCGAGTTCTGTGGCCCAGCCCTTTGCTTCTTCGGTGGTGAAAAAATCGTCATCCAGGGCGTGCATTACGGTTTTGGCTCCGGTAATCTTGGCCAGAGCCTGATTGCCGCAGGTATGGTCTGCGTGGCCGTGGGTATTGATGATGTATTTGAGTTGTAAACTCTTCTCTTGCAAAATCTGCAGAATCTTTTCAGTGTCGCCGGCAGGATCAATGGCTGCTGCATCGCGACTCTCAGGGCAAGCCACCAGGTAGCAGAATACTGCCATCTCTCCCACTGTGAGCTGGTCAATGATCATGAGAGCCTCCCTTCTTGACGTGGTATGGCTGAATTTGGGGCAAGCCGTCCTGGAAGCCTTCAGCTAATGGTTTCAGTTGCTTTTCCAGTAGTAAGAGGGATAACCTGGTAGAATCGAAGCGAGTCTTCCCCCTTTTGTAAAGGAGGATCAAGGGGACTTCCCTTGACACTCACCTTGTGATATACTCGTAGCGCTTTGAACTCTGGAAAAAAGCAGCAACTCCTCTGATTTTTAACCTTGACATTCTAGCCAATTTTATAGTAACAACAAACATTATTTCGATTAAGGTATTCCAGATGATAGGTAACAAGGTACAGAAGTTTTTGTGGTGGTGGCGGGCTTTCTTATGAGCCTGCCCACAGAGGCTCTGTTTGTACGCTAAGGGCCGTGGGGTAGGAGGAATTCCCATGGCTCTTTTTATTTCTTTAAAAGCCATGGAGTTTCTCCATGGCTTTTTTCATTTTCATAAGGAGGATCATTATGGAGCAGGTAAAAGTATTTCTGGAGGAAAGCGAGATTCCACAGCAATGGTACAATGTTCTGGCGGACATGC
Source organism: Deltaproteobacteria bacterium (assembly GCA_019309045.1). Classification (NCBI taxonomy): domain Bacteria; kingdom Pseudomonadati; phylum Myxococcota; class Myxococcia; species Deltaproteobacteria bacterium. Next base: position 21,982 of record JAFDGZ010000034.1, read on the forward strand.
CGACGCCCATGAGTCCGCCGCTGCACCCAGGAACGGGGAAGCCAGTAGGTCCAGAGGACTTAGCTCCGGTTTTCCCTATGAACCTTATTGAGCAGGAGGTGAGTACCGAGCGCTGGATCGATATTCCGGAAGACGTACTGGAAAAATATCTCATCTGGCGTCCTACTCCACTCTACAGGGCTCGTAATTTCGAAAAACTGTTGGATGCACCGGTGGAGATCTACTACAAGCATGAAGGAGTAAGTCCTCCCGGCTCCCACAAACCGAATACTGCTGTAGCTCAGGCTTACTATAACAAGGCCTTTGGCGTAAAACGGATAGCCACGGAAACCGGTGCAGGCCAGTGGGGCAGCGCCTTGAGTATGGCGTGCCAGATGTTCGGCCTGGAGTGCAGGGTGTACATGGTGAGGGTGAGTTATGAACAGAAACCATATCGTCGACTGATGATGGCGACCTGGGGGGCGGAATGCATTCCGAGTCCCAGCGACAGAACTGCAGCCGGCAAAAAAATTCTTGCCGAGCACCCTGATTCGCCTGGAAGTCTCGGCATTGCTATCAGTGAGGCCATAGAGGATGCTGTTGCTGACGACAGGGCCAGGTACTCCTTGGGAAGCGTCCTCAACCACGTACTCCTGCACCAGACCATAGTCGGTCAGGAAGCACAGAGACAGTTGGCAAAAATCGGCGTTTATCCTGACGTGGTCATGGGGTGTGCCGGCGGCGGCAGTAATTTTGCCGGTCTGTGTCTTCCTTACGTGCGCGACAAGATTCACGGCAAAAAAATTGCCGTGGTTGCAGCAGAACCCACCTCCTGTCCTACCATGACCAAGGGACCTTTCGCTTACGACTTCGGAGATACTGCCCAGACCACGCCACTGCTGGCCATGCATACGCTGGGACATGATTTTGTACCAGCGCCTATTCACGCAGGCGGCCTCAGGTATCATGGCATGGCACCGATAATCAGCCATCTTGTCAGAGAGAAGATCATCGAGCCGAGAGCCTTTGATCAAATCGAGACATTTTCAGCGGGTATCAAGTGGGCGCGGGCTGAAGGGTTCATATCAGCGCCGGAAACCAATCATGTGATCGCTGCGGTGGTGCAGGAGGCTGAGCGGGCCAAAGAGGAAGGCAAGAAAAAGGTCATTCTTTTCAACTGGAGCGGCCATGGTCTGGTAGACCTTGCCGCCTATGACGCTTTTCTTTCTGGCGAGCTGACAAGATATGAACTTCCGGACGAGGAGATCGAGCGGGCTCTAAAAGCTCTGGAAGGGTTTCCCAAGCCATAAGTACGTATATTGGTACAGGTTTACTCGCAAAGCTTGTGAAAGATAGAAAAGATAGATATGTACGACCACCTCGAAATTAGATGCCCCAAACTCGGCCACCAGGTCAACTTTGGCTACTGCCGCCAAGAAAACAATACTCTACCCTGCGCCCGGGCCATTCTCTGCTGGCAGCCATATTTCCCTGTGGCGCTATACTTGCGGGAGAAACTTACTAGGGCCGAATGGGACCGCTGTTTTAATCAACAGCCCAAAGAGAAAATCGTCTCCCTGCTGGAGCTTATTGAGGCGGCCAAGAAACGGCGCGAACCATCCGATTGAGCTCTCTTGTAAGGCATTTTTTGTACGGCAGGGGCCAGCGCTTGGTTTGCTTGAAGATATGCCCTAATTATGGGGGTGAGCAATAAGATAGATAGCATAAAAAAGGAGAAAGGAGAGTTACGATGAGACGACTTACCTCGGGAAGCTTTTCCTTCTTGCTGTTGATTTCTCTCTTGGTCGGATTTACCAGCGGGCTTTTCTGGACGGGTCCTGTCCAGGCCTATCACCTGCCCGCCCTGAATCTCGGCTTTACTACGTTCCTTGACGGCGGGCCGCCTGCTGGTCCTGGCTTCTATTTCCAACAATACCTGCAATATTACAATTCCGACAAATTCAAAGACAAAAATGGTGACAGACTGCTTCCGCCCATAGCCAATGAAGATTTGAAAGTATGGATCAGCCTATCGCAGCTCATTTATCAGTCGGATTACCCTTTGCTCTTTGGCGGCAAATGGGGCCTGGATCTGATCGTGCCTGTGGTCTCGATTGATGTGAATTACGATCAGGATTTTGGCTTTCCTCAGGACAATGGCTCCGGACTCGGGGACATTCTTGTGGGACCCTTTCTGCAATGGGATCCGATCATGGGCAAGAATGGACCCATTTTCATGCAGCGGATAGAATTGCAGCTCATCTTCCCCACAGGCAAATATGACGACGACAAAGAGCTCAATCCGGGGAGCAATTTTTTCTCCTTCAATCCCTACTGGGCTGGGACTCTGTTCATTACGCCCAAGTGGACAGCTTCTGTGCGGTTTCATTATCTCTGGAATGCCAAAAATAATGATCCAAACAGGAACTTCGGAGACGCCGGTGACACCCAGTCAGGGCAGGCAATTCATCTGAACTATGCAACTGCCTATGAGGTGCTGCCCCATAAGCTCCGTCTAGGATTCAATGGCTACTATCTCAAACAGCTCACCAATGACGAGATGGACGGGAACAGTATTTCCGGCACCAAGGAACAGGTATTTGCCTTTGGCCCTGGTATGGTCTGGCATTTTTCCCGGGACGATCATCTTTTCTTCAACGCCTATTTCGAGACGGCAGCCGAGAACCGGCCGCAAGGCTACAGGTTGAATCTCCGCTGGACGCATCATTTCTAGGAGAAAGGGGATGCGGCGGGGCGAGGCCTGCTCTGGCTCATCCTTATCTCTGTGGCAGCGATGCTCAAACTGCGACCTAAATATTGCAGCGGGGCGCTACTTCCATGGATCTAATTAAGAAAGAATTGTTTTGGGGCGAATCTTGAATAGTAAAAAGGGTAGTGGGAGCGGTCACGCCCACGGCGTGGCCGCGACAAAGCATCGCGGCCACGATTGAACCGGGCTATATAGATTTCCTGGTGAAGTGCACCACTTTTTTCTCTCGCTGATAATATTTTGGCATAGCTGAGATGCGGCGCACAGACCACCGCGGAGCCAAAAAATCTTCAATGAACGAGAGCACCTCGATGTATTCGTCCTGTATGTAGCGGGGTGGATAGAGTTTTGCGAGTTCTGCTGGTTCCGACCTGAGTTCATTGCGGATATGGTAGACGGGCCGAACTATGAAGAGGAGTTCCGTGCGGGCCAGAGACTCGAGGACGCCAAGTATGAGGGGAATCTTTCCCTTCCTGATACTAAACCTTCCCAGATAGTCTATGAGCATAACAATGTCAAAGGTGTCGGCTACCTGCTGGAGGTTTTCTATGTTGTCCACCATGAATTCAGTAGCGTGGGACTCGTAAAGCGCGGCTAGAATACGACATCCTTCGATGATGTCCGGATGGTTGTCTACCCCGAGCACTTTTCTTGCCCCCAACTTTTCGGCAAGAAAAGAAAAGTAGCCGAAATTACAACCAAAATCTACCACTGACTTGTCGCGGAAATCCACCTTTGAAAAATCTTGGACCAGTTCATCCCGGGCAGGATGATAGCCTGCCACCAGGAGGTTTCCCCTGTGGTCATAGATGGAGCGGTAGACATCCTTGGGTCCGAGATTATCTATGATGTTGCGCAACCGTTCCCACAGCAGTTGCCGGGAATGATCGTCCTCGTTGTTCAGCCCGGGAGCAGGGCTAGTCTTGTGAGAAGCTCCGTCATTTGTCACGGTGAACTACCTTTCTAGTTTTGGCATTTTCAGCCGGAGTTATCGAACAGCGCACTACTAGAGCTGGTATTTCTCTAATGTTTGAACGCTCTCTGTCCGGTGAATACCATGGTGGCCCCAGCTTCGTTGCAGGCCTCGATCACCTCAAAATCCCGCATAGATCCTCCAGGCTGAACCACGGCTGTTACTCCTTCTCTGAGACCCACATCCACGCCGTCACGGAAAGGAAAAAAGGCGTCAGATACCATTGCCGACCCCGGCAAACCCCCTCTGGCCTCCCTGGTTGCTGCGTCTATTTCATCTTTGAGAGAAGCTTCCTTTTCGCCTCTGGCAACAGCGAGCTCCAGGTCCTTGCAGGAAATGGAATGTTTCTGGAAGCAGAGTCGGTCAGCATACTTGGTGTAGGCTTTGTAGACCGCGATCTCGGCCACTCCCACGCGGTCCTGTTCTCCGGTGCCAATTCCCACGGTACATTCGTCCTTGACGTAGAGCACCGAGTTTGAGGTCACACCCTGTTCGATGCTCCAGCCAAAGAGAAGATCCCTGAGTTCATCTGGAGTGGGTTGACGGTTGATGCGATACGTTTTCCCCTGATATTCGGCTTCAGCCGGCTTGAAGTCATCGACACTCAGAATTGCATTGAGAGGGGACTGCTGCACGATAAGGCCGCCGTCCATGAGAGACTTGAACTCGACAAATCTCTTTGTCCGAAATTCTTTCAACTGGTCGATGCGAGAGATTCGAATGATCCTGAGATTGGGCCGTTGTCTGAGGATGTCAATCGTACCCTCTTCATAGTCCGGAGCTGCCACCACTTCAAGGTAATTGGCGCTCACCAGTTCCGCGGTCGCTCTGTCTACCGGCTTGTTGAAGACCACGCACCCTCCGAAGGCAGCAATTCGGTCCGCCATGTTGGCCCGGTCATAAGCTTCGGCCAGAGTGCTGCCATGGGCTGCGCCACAGGGGTTGTTGTGTTTGAGAATAACTGCTGCTGGACGCTCTGCAAGATATTTTATTATGTTGAGCCCGTTGTCAAGGTCAGTGAGGTTGGTCTTGCCGGGATGCTTACCGGCCTGCAGCATGTCTGCTTCTGTAATGCTGCTCACCAGGCCGAGGCCAGGCTCGATGAACTGGCATTCCCCCAGAGTCAGGTTGCCGCTGACGAGTTCGTACAGAGCTGCTTCCTGGCCTGGATTTTCCCCGTAACGCAGACCTTTTTCGATGAGCATTCCACTCTTGTCGTCTGGCAGTTTCCAGGTGCGCTTGCGGTAGGTGAGAGTCTGTTCACCAAAAGTAATGCTCATTTGCTCAGGGAAATGGTCGTCCATAATCTTCTTGTACATCTCTTTCAATTCTGGCATGGCGGCCTCCTAAAGCTGAATGACTATGAGAGACATTTGATGAAGAATCGATAATTCAGAACATTGTGCAGCGTCTGGTCCTGTCCACCGGTAATTTTCTCGGAACCCCTGTCCTTGACCGGAAGATTCCATCCATGGTAGATAGCGCAGACATCAAGTCGACTTCAACTAAATTTGCCTTTGCGAAAGCAACCCTAATATACAAAGGAATTGGAATAAAGGAAATGATTCATTATAAGAAGATCGCCATAATCTTTATCGGCGCCATCTGGATGGTGCTGGCGTTTTTCACCCCGGGCCCTGCAGCGGTCAAGAAGGTGGCGGTGCTCCCTTTTCAGATCAATGCAGCCGAAGACTTGAGCTACTTGCGCGAAGGCATCATGGACATGCTCGCCAGCCGCCTCTCCTGGGAGGGCAAAGTAGAAGTCATCGAAAAACCGCTGGTGAAAAAGGCGATGGCCGCAAGCCCTAGGCCGCTCGACGAGGCCAAGGCACGACAGGTTGGCGGCAAACTGGGTGCGGATTATGTGCTGTTCGGCAGCCTGACGGTAGTTGGCAACAGCGTGAGCATTGATGCCAAGATGATCCCTCTCACCGGAGAGGGCTCTCCTGTGACCGTCTACGAACAGGCCAAAAGCATGGGGGAGGTGATCCCGAAGATAAACGACTTTGCTGAAGCCATAAACGGCAAGCTCTTTGGTCGGCAGATGGCGGCGGCTGCTCCCCCGCCCAAGCCAAAGTTTTCCCAGGAGCACCCTGAAAGATTGCTGAGCCGTCAGGGCTCAGAAGCGATTTCGCCTGTGCCCGGAGGCAGCTTCGAGATCATGCAGCAGGCTCCTGGAGCTGGGGGTACACGCTCGGATCTCTGGCGCAGCCAGCGGCTCGAGTTCCCGGTAAACGGCATGGACGTGGGAGATATAGATGGCGACGGCCGCCCAGAAATAGTTGTACTGTCCAGATTCAGGGAGGTTCTGGTATATCGCTGGGCTCAGGGCAGTCTCATCAAACTGGCATCATTTGAGACTTCCCGGTTGGACAGACTGGTGTGGGTCTGTGTTCTGGATGGCAACGGGGACGGCAGGGCTGAGATTTATGTGAACAACATCCGCAATGATATCCTTTCATCATTTGTGCTGGAGTGGCAGGGGGGCAGACTGGCCAAGACAGCTGGCGAAGTGCCCTGGTATTTCAATCGAGTTTTCCTGCCGGAGAAAGGCATGGTGCTCATTGGGCAGAAAAAGACGCCAGATGATATTTTTATGCCCGGCATCTATCTGCTGCAATCCGCAGGGGGCAAATATTCGCCCCTGGATGCCCTGCGGCTTCCCAAAGAGGCGAACGTGTTCAACTTCCTGCAGGCTGATCTCAACGGCGACGGTAGGGTTGAAACAGTACTCATCGGCTTTGAAGACAAGCTCTATCTGTTCGATGATACGGGCAAGCGGCTGTGGCGAAGCCGAGATTACTACGGGGCCACTGCCAACAAGATCCCGCCAAGAAAAAGCATTCAGGAGGAGTACATGAAAGACCGGAGCGGTGTAGTGCTGCCTGAGCCCTATTACATCCCCTCGCCGCTTATTCTTTCAGACCTCAACAGCGACGGCAAACCAGAGGTGCTGGTCAATCAGAACACTTCCTTCCTCTCCCGCCTGTTGATGAAACAGCGTAATTTTTCCAATGGTCAGATCATGTCCCTGGTGTGGGACGGCTACGAACTGCTGCCCCAGTGGAAGACGCGGCCCATAGACGGCATGGTGGTGAGCTACCGCCTGGCGGACGTGGATGGCGATGGTGCTGACGAACTGGTGGCCATGGTTCTGAAGGACAAGGAGTTCCTGAAGGCAAGCAAGAGTGTACTTTTCGTGTATGAACTCGGCCAGGTTCGGCAGCAGCCTGCGGCAGTTCCACCCGTTGGACAGCAAGGAGGGTCGTAATTTCCGTGTGGCAGTCACGCCAATGACGTGACTGCCACAGAAGGAATGAGACCACAATAATACCTGTGGGAGCGGCATCTTGCCGCGATAGAGTGTTTCAGTCACACGAATGGCGTGATCGCAGCGGGACGCTGCTCTCACAAGAGGAATACAGGCGCATAAGATTCATTGGGGAAATACTCACTAACCGCCAAAAAGCATCACGATCACATCCTTGGTGTGCCTGCACTTACAGGTCAAGATCAGTGGATAAGGATTTCTGTGGGAGCGGCATCTTGCCGCGAAAAAGCATCGCAGTTTCGCAAAAGGCGTGATTGCTCCAACAAAAAGACCTTTTTCTTACACTAAGTTATGTTACCTACAAAGGGCTCTCGATATCTGAGAAAAGGCCGAGCATCAACTACTGGAAATTATTATCTAATCACTACTTCAACCCACAACAGGCGGAAGATCTTTTCAGAGCCAATAGCAGCCCAAATAGTTCTCGACAGCTTGTTATGGCTTGATGAAAAAAAAGTGATCGATCTTGAGGCGGCGGTGGTGATGCCAGATCATCTTCATTTCATTGCAAGGCTCATTTCAGACTCGCTTTCCAATTTGATGCATAGTCTAAAAAGCTACAGTTCGAAGAAGATAAAATCGATTTTGAAATTGGAGGGCAGAATCTGGCAGGTACAATATCACGACCATGCAATCAGGAAAGATGAAGTGTTGAGGGATGTCATTCTGTATTGTTTGAATAATCCCGTCAGGGCCAAGCTGGTTCAAGATTTCCACGACTATCCCTTCTGGTATTGTCGTTACCAGGTTTGAATTGGAGGGAGAATTCGAAGGATTACCGCTGTATCCGGTAATCTAAGATATCTTCGTCTTGCCGGAGCTAGTCGCAGCGAGACGCTGCTCCCACAGAAGGATACTAGCTTACACCAACAATTCTTGTGGGAGCGGCATCTTGCCGCGATGATGTCTTGAATAAGAAACCGAATTGGAGGGGTATCGTGTCTGGCATGATAGGGAATTTCATCATCCTGTGGGAGTCACGCCCCAGGCGTGACTGCGATACGCTACCGCGGCAAGATGCCGCTCCCACAAAAGAAAGAATTTTTTAATCTTACCAGAAAAGCACCCTGTCCCCATGGTCCCCCTGGGTGTTGTAACGCTCAGAGCTTATGATATCTACAAGGATGGTTCCCAAACGAGTGTCAGCCACATCGTTCCATTCAGCAGACACCTTTTCAGGGTTGGTGTAGTTCCGATAATTGAAGGTGAGCGGCAGGGTCACGGGTTTGCTGCCATTTCCCTCCCGGTCGCGGACCAGAAGAGTGATCTGGAACTGATCCCAGACCAGGTCAGGGTCTGGCGGCGTGGGCAGGAAGAGATAGCCAGCAAGCTCTCCCCTGTTGTTTGGCTCGAGTCTGGTGCGCACTGCCGGATAGAAGCCGACGCCGTCTTGGCGAATGGTGGTAGCAATGTAGGCCATATCCCCGTCGGGATCGTTGGCCCGCAAGTAAACCCGCCAGGTGTCACCGGGACGGATAATATGGGCTCCGTAATAGGCGGTGATCTGGGGCGGCTCCCCCTGGGGTGTGCCGCTGGGCTTCCAGTAGGGAGGCTGCGGCGCACAGGAAAGGAGCAGGATGATGGTTGCCATTATAAGTAAGATATTCTTGGTTGTCACTTCAATTACCCTCTCTAGCCGAGATAATTTATCGCAGCCACACCAAAGGTGTGACTGCTTCTATAGGGAGAAGCTCATTGCAGCGGGACGCTGCTCCCACAGAGGGAATAGTTACGATAATAATTCCTGTAGGAGCGGCTCCCTAGCCGCGATAAAGCAAGCGGCACACTCTGTTGGTAAATACGATAAGCCGCACGGCCATACTCTACGTTTGCATATTCCAATTTAGAGTAACCATCAATCAGGGATGAAGCAAGCGGCTGCTCAGGAGAGGGGAGTTATAATGGCCATTTTGGGGCGGATTTAGAAATCATCTGCAAAAAGAAAAAACCCCGGGGCTGGAAACCCCGGGGTTTTTCATGTTGTGATCGTCTTTCAAATGTAAACGAAACTACCAGTTGTACTGCACCCTGGCACCGAGCTCGTAGACGTCATCATCGCTCTTAGAGGTGCTGAAGCCGTCGTCTGCAAAGAGGTAGGCCCCCACGAGACGCAGCTTCAAGCCTTCCCAGATGCCCTGATCCAGGTAGAAGTCGAACTCGTGACCAATGGCGTCGTCAGTGCTGTCAAGGTCGTTGGCATCGTCGAACACGTCCTCGGCATGCATGTTGAACCAGTAGTTGAGGGTGAGCTTGGTGCTCTCTGTGGCCATCATGCTGGCGCCCAGTTTGAAGGCAAGGGCGTTGCTGGGATGATCGTTGCCCACGCCCGTGGTGAAATTGCCGAATGGGGCAAAGTCTCCGCCGGCTGTACCGTTGCGGTCCAGAGTTCCCAGGCCGAGAATTTCCGACCAGTAATGGGAAGCGCCGGAGAATGGCACCCAGTTATCGAAGTCGTCCAGGTCGCCGTCGGTGATGTCGTCGTCGCCGCTCAGGTAGAGGAACTCGGCGGAAAGGGTGAAGGGATCCAGCAGGTAGTTTGCTCCCACATCCACCATCCATCCCTTGAAATCTTGATCTGATGCACCGTCCAGATCCAGGCTACCGAAGTTCTTGCCGGCAATCAGGAAGGCGGAGAGGTTTTCCCACTTCATGTTGAACTCACCCATCAGGATGAAGAGGTCCACACCGTCGTCATCTGCTTCTATAGCATTTATTTCAGCAATGTCCCCTGGGCTGAGTCCGGGCAACCCTGTTAGGCCATTTTTCAAGTCATCCACAAATCCCTGGGCAGCTTCACGGCCAGAGTGCTGTGCACCAAAGCTGAGGCGAGCGTTCCAGGTTTCAGCCTTGTAGCCGACGCTGGCGCCCGTGTTCCAGATGTCGTCCGAGGTCTTGGTATTATCGTCGTTGGTGTGCCAGGCAAAATAACCGATCACGTCCACAGGGTCAAAGTTCAAGGCGACTTTGGCAGCGGAGAAGTCGTCATCCAGATACCAGCCCTTGTGCAGGGCCACACCCTGGATGCCGAGCTGGGTCCTGATGGGGTAGCCGGGGATGGTGAAATCCATGTAGGCATTCTTGGTCTCCACGTTCACCGCGTCAGCACCCTTTGCGCCGCCCTGGCCTTTGCCTGAACCCGGTTGACCCCAGGTAATGTCGCCGATCTCAGCGCGCCACACAAAGCGGAGATTCTCGCTGGCCACGGCAAAGAAGTACCATCTCAAGCGCTGGTCCACAAAGTTGTTGTTGTCATCAACGTCATCGTCGCCGCTTGAAATATTGTCATTGGAGATGGCTCTCACCCGGAAGACGCCGCCGAACTTGGCCTCCGCCGCAAAAGAAGGTGCAACCATCGCCGCCACCGCAATGACTACTACGAGACAAAACAGTACGCGTTTCATACAACCTCCTTGTCTTTAACTCTTCTCTCCTTGTGTTGTTTCCTATGGCCCTTAGTACAACAAACAATACCCCTCCCGCATCACCTCCTTCCAGTTGAAAGGGACGGCTACTACCATTTCTCCACATCGAACGGCCGCAGAATTACTACGAAGTCCACAAGTTGTCAAGAAAAAAGTGCATTCATCTAAAACAATGCCGCGCTTTTTTCCCATCTCTGGCAATTTCAAAGCCGATATCTTGATAGCAAGAAGTAGGCCAGAGTCTTGTTGGGATATGTGACGAAAGATCGACCGTGTCTCTTCGAGTTGTTCTGTGTCTCTGGGACACTACTTGTGGGAGCGGCCATACCGCGGCCGTGGCCGCAACGTGATATCGCT
>JAFDGZ010000035.1 GCA_019309045.1 Deltaproteobacteria bacterium
TATCTTGATCTGCTGCCGGAGATATGGAGATGCAGAAAAGATACGGAGGTAAGGTTCAGCGTGGGCATCATTCCTTGAACACAAGTTTTCCACACCCCAACCTCGCACATTGCCTTTCTTGCGGCCAAAATCGATTTGGCCAGTTTTCCCGCGGGCCAGCAAAGTCTTCTCCCTGGCATGCACTTTCTATTTTGAACAAATTTCAGGTGCTCTTGCCCAACCCTCTGCAGCAACTCCATTTTGCCGACACCTGCTCGTCTACTTGTTCTTCAATCATCTAAAAGGAGGAGCATATGAGTGAAATGAAGAGAGAAAAGAGAATCACCGAGAAAAGATCGGCAATACAGGATAACATCACGATGTTCGAAGAACCTTACCGATCGATCCTGCAATCAATCGAACCAGTTGACAAAAGACTGCTGCCTGCAGCTCAGGCTAAAATCGACGGCAAGACCAAGCCTGTGGGCTCGCTGGGAAGACTGGAAGATTTGGCCATTCAAGTAGGTATTATACAGAGAAATCTCAATCCACAAATCAACAGAAAGTTCCTCTTGGTATTCGCCGGGGACCACGGAGTTGTTCAGGAAGGAGTATCTGCCTACCCTCAGGAAGTAACTGCCCAGATGGTGAAGAATTTCTTGGCTGGCGGTGCCGCCATCAATGTGCTCTGCCGTCACCACGGAATCCACATGCGCGTGGTGGACATGGGCGTTAATGCTGAAATCGCCGATCATCCCCTCCTGCTGAAAAAGAAAGTGGGCAAAGGAACTCGCAATTTCCTCCTTGCCCCGGCCATGACGGCTGCAGAAGCGGCGGCGGCTCTGCAGAACGGTATGGAGGTATTTCTCAGTCAACACAACTCAGCCGCCATAGACATTGTGGGACTCGGTGACATGGGCATCGGCAATACCACTGCAGCCGCAGCTATAATTTGCGCTGTTACTGGAACAAGTCCTGCGGAGGCCACCGGCCGTGGCACGGGAATCGATGACAACATGCTGCAACACAAGAGAGAGGTGATCGAAAAGGCGCTGCAATTTCATCGGCCTCATTCGAAAGACGGCCTCGATGTCCTCCAGAAAGTGGGCGGCTACGAGATCGCCGGTATTGCAGGTGCAGCCCTGGCAGCAGCTGCCAGGCGAGTTGCTGTGGTCCTGGACGGGCTCATATCCACCGCCGCAGGACTCATTGCCTATCTCATAGAGCCTGACATAGGTGGCTATCTCATTGCCGGACATCGCTCCCTGGAACCAGCACAATGGGCAGCTCTATCTTACCTGCACCTAGAACCTGTGGTGGACCTGAACATGAGACTCGGTGAAGGCACGGGCGCGGCCCTGGCCATCAACATTGCCGAGGCTGCAACTAAAATCATGCGGGAAATGGCCTCTTTCGAAGAGGCCGGCGTCTCAACCAAGACTGAGGCCTGAGTGCAACTCATTGCAGCATAGCCAAAGATTGGCTTGCAAGTATTAAGGGCTGGAGTTGCTTCACTCAGATCAGTATGACCTTACCAACACCACATGTTATGCATTTTTCAGGATAGAGTCGTCTAATTTCTGCTTTATACTGACTGCAATGACAGGGGCACACTAAATCAAGATTATCAAGTAATTCCAGCCTACTGAAACCATGAAAGCCACCAAGGAGAACTCGAGGTTCGTCAAAAGCTGCTGCAGCCTCGAGAATAGCTTCCAGACCTGGATGAGAACACCCTGTCAATACTACCGAGCCCTTGCCTCTCCTGATCACGAGTGATTGCTCAATTCCAGCCAGTTCGCCAGTGGAAAAAATATTTTTCTGAATTTCACAGGGGCCTTTGACTCTTGTCACCTGCAAAGCGGCAGCAGGTAAAGAGCAGGAATGGGGGATGCAAACTCTGCACTTCCTATTGACCGCAAGCACCTGCGCAAGCCCCCCTATATGATCCCAATGGGGATGAGAGATGAAAACCAGGGAAAGGTTCTCGACCGAAATATGCAGCTGCTGCAGGTTGTGGAAAAGCAGAGACCCTTTTGCGCCGGTATCGAAGAGGAGAGTGGTCCCATCCTCCAACTCAACGTGGCAAGAAAAGCCCCAATCAGACTGCAAAGCCGGCCTGGCCGTTTCATTATCGTATACGACGGTGATCTTCATAAGAAAATGTCGACCCGGTCACACGAGTTGCAGGGACTTCTGTGTGGAGGTTTCATCAATTGACAGCATAGCACGGCGATGATGATCGCGCCAGGCATAGTGTAACCTGGTCTAACCTGCTCGGGCCGTGTGCCGGGATATCCTCTGATGCCGCCGATTATTGGCATGAAATCCACTCGAGTCGTGACGGTTGATGGCAAAATGAAAGTGCACCCCTTTCACTAGCCGATTGCTGGCGGCTAACCTTAAGGCTGAGCCAGCGGCCAGTACTACAATGGCGCCATGGCGCAATTGCTTGCCGAAATAGATGACAACACAGGACAACGCAGGCTAAAGCCTAACTCGTTGCCGTGCCTCCAATTCCCTCTCCCACCTGGTTGACGATATTGGTTATCAGGTGCACTTTCATTTTGCCATCAAGTTGTGACTCCTAGGACATGCCTGGCCATTGTGAGTTTGTCGCGAGGGCACAGATGGCAGCGACTCGGAGCGGCAGACACCTGAGGACAGCCAGAAGCCCAAGGACTTGTCCTGAACGCCCTGTCGATTCATGCAATAGCAGGCTCAGTGGAGAACCGTGTTGGTGAGAAAATTGACGTCTTCTTCGGCAAGGTTTCTGAAGCGAACTCCCACAGCATAGATGAGATTTTCCTGACTGGGCTCTGGACAAATTTCTAATCTAACCATTTCAGCCTCTACCAGAAGGCCGTAGTGATGTTCTGGAATTTCTATGGCAAGCTGAACTATCTCGTCCGGGTTCGGCAACTCCTGGCAGTGGATCAGCGCCCCAGTCAGACTGATATTCTTGACTTCTATCTGGTATGAACCCTGGGAGGTATGCATGCTGCCAGGCCAAGACACTGACACTCGTGAGTATTCTCTTCTTTTTGCTGACTTCAACACGCTTTGCACCTTTTTCTTATTGGCAAGTTTGCCTTTGTTAGATAAAGCAAAAGTCTTCAATTCTACCTGACACTGTTTAAACCGAAAATTTCCCTGGTTCCAGCTCGCCAATTCTTCTGCGGTCTTCTTTATTTGATAATTCAGCAGTTTTTGCAAAACACTCTGACTCACATAGCCGCTATCCAGCAGGATCTCTCCCAGTCGTTTGCCAGATTCCCGGGCCTTCTCGAGGGCTTGCTGCAGCTGTTTCGGAGAGATCATCTTTTTGTGCAACAGTATGTGACCGAGTCGTAAATGCTCATTTCCGGTAGCCGCTATTATGCTGCCCCGCTTCAAACAGATGGCTCTCCTCTTCCGTCCTTGTTGAAGAGAAAGAATGCCACTCTTCTTTTGCGAACACAGTATTCTCAGCACAGAAGGAACATCCCATGAACTCAATTTCCCCGCCAATTCTACGGCATCTGTAGAAGCTGGCGATACCCCGAAAGGCTGCCAAATGACCTCAGGAGACGATCCGCCTGGCAGAGACTCACAGGGATGAGCCTCTGAAGTGGGTTGTTGAAAAGGAGGATGTGAGTCTAAGAGGTAAAAGCCTATTATCTTTTTATTGTGTTCACTTAACTGTTTAAATTCAACGCCGACATAATTCCCTTTGACAATTTTAACTATCGCTGCAGTCGTGATATGAGATTTATGAATATCATCTAATTTAAAATCCAATAGTATAATATTATCAATATCTAACGTATTTCTTGTTACTGTCGTGAATCCTAGACCAGCTCTAGAAATATCTTCAATATTTACTCTGCCTATAACACTATTATCCGGGTAAATACGCTGAAAAGTTCCAACGATATTCACATTCTTTCTATAACATTGCCGCTTCTCTACTTCTACGCTATATTTATTCCCACAGTAACACTTAATTTCGACTATTTTGGTTTTATTATGATTTTTTACATTTACTTTGTTCAGCTTACCACATTTAGAACAGCTGCTGTATCCAGTGTCACTCTGATTTATGAAAAGCTTTCTCATTACTGTGGAATCACCTTTGTAAAGCCACTTTCGCAAGAATCTCTACACAGATAGCAAAAGAAACTCACTACTTTCAGACTTCACTCTTTATCTACACTGATCTCACTTCGTCAGCCTCTCTCATCAATCTATACTCTTTGGACAGCGACCTCCTCATCTTTTCTCACAGCAGCCTCAAGCATCACTTCCGTTGTACTTATTTCTTCTACTGCCCGTGTATCAAAATACACTTCACAGTCATGATACTCGAATTCTCCTTCGCCCCAGAACAGCAGGTCGAACACTATCTCCCGTACCTGGTGACGGATGAGATCTTTCAAGGTACTTTCATCCACACACCCCATGGCGAGCAGCACATCCCCTACTCTCTTTCCTGACTCTCTCGCCTTTTGCAGGACTTCACTGAGTTTAGCCTCTGAGATCAATCCCTTGGCAAACAGGAGTTGGCCCAGCCGCACACCGCCCAAACCACTCGCTGCAATAATCTTGCCATCTTTCAGGCAAATTGCCCTGCGGTCTTTGCCAGAAACAAACTGCAAGGTGCCCGTCTTGCCTTCTGAAGAAAGAATCTGGAGAATCACAGGAAAGCCAATGGATTTCAGGTTTCCTTTCAAATCCTCCATTTCCGGACAAGCAGGATGAATCGGCAGGCTGAAAGGATTCCAGGAAAAAGACTCGGTGGAGAACGATCTGTTGTTCCAAGCATTTCTTGCTTCTTCAGCGGTATTTTTGATAGGACCCGTGGCACCACATAGGCAAAAGACCGCAGAACTGCCATTCCTGTCAGAAGCGACAGCTAGCTGCCTCCTGCCTTTTTCATATTCCCGAGCACCACAAAAAGGGCATGACCTCAGCTGATTTTCCCTGGTTCGCATTGCTTTACTCCTCGCTGTGCACCCCTTTACCAAAAGAATCAAAGTCCATGGTCCCAGGCAGACCAGGTTCGAGAATTACTAACGGACGACTTCTGTTGTCCACCTGAGGTTTTCTCCTCAAATAACTTGTCACGACGTTCGGCGATCCTGCGGAGATCATTTACGACCAGCGCCAGAAAGCGGCTGCTTTCTCTGGGCACCTGCACAAATTTGATGGCGATTTTGTAATGGGGTTCCCTGCTTCCAGCATGCTGGAAGTGACGCGACCGTACCACTTCTGCAACCATTTCCACGAATCTTTCCGAGGCATTCATTGTTATTTTCACAACATCACCCAGGGGTAGCGGCTGCACACAATCCAGCAGGGCACCAGTCAAGCTGATATTTACCGTTTCAGCCTGGATGGTGCCCATGACGGTCTCGATGGCAACAGGCCAACGCACGTCTACTCTGGCGTCCAACCGGCTGCGCTCCATATTTCTCCCATGGTACTCGTCCTTTGCAATGAGGACCAATACCAAGAGCACATAACAAAAAGGCAACCACCATGCTGAAAGCATGTCCAGGCCTACCATCCTCTAGTTGTTTAGTTCAGTGTGTGATGTGGTTGTAACAATTCCCTCGAGATCATACAGGTCGATCTCTACGGCACAGTCATCAACCCAGAGAATCTTGACCATCTGCGCCACCAGGAATATAACGAGCAGCGCCACAGCAACAAACACACACCAAAAAATAATAGCCATAATCGCGTCCCTTTTATTAGCAATACAGCTCTATGCACAACAGGTACGTTTACATGGATAGCATGGTTGATGCCAAAACCATCCATAAGTTTTTTTATTGTTATTTTATACAGTTAAATCATAGATGTCGTGGAGATCCTCTTCTTGTCAGCAATAAAATGGCCAAATGGCCAAGAGTTAATTGAGCAAATGCCCAGATGGAATGCGAAAGAATATTGTCTATTTATGTATGCTCGGGAAGAGATCCTGACTGGAGACACAGAGTACCTTCTTTGCAAAAGCACTTTCTCTGGCTGGGATACTTGAAGAATGACCTGTTGCTACTGGCGGGTAACCACGGAATTGCCGTTGCTCAGGGATCCTCTGCTCGTCCTGCAAGGTATTA
The DNA here is from genome assembly GCA_019309045.1 of Deltaproteobacteria bacterium. Lineage (NCBI taxonomy): Bacteria > Pseudomonadati > Myxococcota > Myxococcia > Deltaproteobacteria bacterium. Next base: position 6,084 of record JAFDGZ010000035.1, read on the forward strand.
TGCGGGCTAAACTGAGGACCATATCTCATGTTATCTCGAAGGCCCTCTGGCACGCGGTTGCAAGGCAGCTGCTCTGTCTTTGCTGGTAGTTTCCTTCAGCTTGAGGCAACCAGAATCTAGGTGGGCATCTTGATGGCAAGTAGGAGCGCTTTCGAGACGGGCTATCGTTGACAAACTATTTTCGCTTCATTCTACTCATAACAAGCTCTTGAATGTTCGCAACTCTCTGAGAAATTCAAAGGCTATGCCATTTCGTTCTTTATCAATTCGCTTCACCACCGCAGGGCCAATTAGATTCAACGTCTTTGGTTGTCCTGTCATCTCCGGTGGCAATCGTAGCGTTACAACGGTATGGTCGTGTTCCCGCAAAATCGCCCACGAAGGGCTCCTGACGAAAGATCCTTTCTGGGAAATATTGCAAGTAACTCCTTCCACCTCTGTAGAAGTGCCCTCTATGTGAATTTTCACATTGAAAGTGCGCAGCAGTCGAAGGTAGTTCCGTCTTTCCGGGAAGGATTTTCCAGTCTTTTTGCTTACTTTCGAAGGAGCCTTCGGCCGCAAGGAACACACAGTAATTCTACTCGCTTATCCTTGAAGTGACTTCCGAAAAGTACCTCATCCAGGAAAAAACCTTACTTGCTTTTTACCCGTAAACACCCCTCTGTGACGATATCACTGTCTCTGTAGCAGCAGCCCTAATTTTGTCAGGACTGGCACGCCTGGCAGGCAAATCAAGATGTAACCTGGAATGACTGAAAATTGTTAGAAATGTGATTAAGTTGATACTCTCTGGGTGAGCTAGCTCACCTAGCTGAATATCCCCCTTGGAAACGGCGGTTATCCCTTCCGCTTTTCCCCCTCTAAGACCCAAATCGTCCATTTTACACTAAGCATTTTTCGTACCATAACTGTTAAATTTAAACTTTTACTATATTTTCAATATGTTGACTTCTACTCTCCCTCACCTGTCATAGGCAAAAAGGAAGTAATATTGTTTCATCTTTTGGAAAAACAGTGCAAACTATGAGTACTAATTTACTTCCCACCTGTTTTGAAAACAGACACCGTTTCATACAATAGACCGCGGCTTCTCCGGCGTACCACTGAAGATAGCCGGGGCCATTCTCCAAGAGCAGACGCAGCTCAATTTTCTCAGAAAAGCAGACACCTTTCTGCCCAATCCCCTCACATGCCGGGGCCACTCTATGATCTGAGAAATAACATTTATTGCCTCTAATGGTTGAATTCCAGAATATCTATGGTAAAGATGACATTGAACAGAAAATGGCTGGGTGGAGCTGAAGGCTTATCATTGGCTCTCTTTTTCTGGTCGAGATCTGGCCAGGAAGAGTTCGCTGAGTGGAAACAGGTTTTTCAGAAACGCCTATGGGCCAGCCGCTTTGGATATGTTGCCATGAAAAGAGGAGAAGCTAAATGCTGGTTAAATATTGGATGACCACAGATGTCATCACTGTCACTGAAGATGTCTCCATGATGAAAGCATCACGTCTTATGAAACAGCATGGAATTCAACATTTGCCGGTCATGAGGAACGGTGACCTTGTGGGGATCGTCTCAGATAGAGATCTCAAGGAAGCCCAACCATCGAAAGCGACTACTCTGGATATTCATGAGCTTTACTATCTCCTGGACCAGCTGAAAATCAAGGAACTCGTATCCAAGAATCTCTATACCATCCCTTCTACAGAGACTGTTGAGAAAGCTGCAGCTCTTATGCTGAAGTACGATATTTCAGCTCTGCCTGTGGTTGATTCGCAGAACACTCTGCAGGGTATTATCACCAAAGGAGACGTGTTTCGGGCTATGGTATCAATCTCCTGCATTTATCAAGCACCTCTGCAAATTGGCTTTGAGATAGAAGATCGACCCGGCTCTATCCAGAAAATAACCGATATCATTCGTTCTCACAGCGGCAGAATTGTCAGTATCATCACCAATTATGAACATGCACCGGAAGGCTTTCTGCACGTTTATATTCGATGCAAATGCGCTGAGGACGAACACAAACTCATGGAAGACTTACAGGGTCGTTTCAAGGTCCTCTATACTACCAAAGACAGTATATGCTAAACCTGTTAGCAACTGAGCCGAGTTCTTTTGCTGAGCGCCAATCGTCGGGAGAAGTCTCGGCCTCGTCCACTGATGTTCTTCAGCGAAGCTACCGCCGCGTCCCTTCTGAGGATACGAAGAAAGGCCATGTGAGAACAAGCTATTTCCTATAATTTTAGTGGGTTCCTCAGGGCATGTTCAACTCCGGCACAGTGAAAGAAGATATTTCCTCTAGAACCAGGGCGCATCCCGCTCCGATCGCCGTTAATATGGCCCTCGTTGGAGGCGGCGCCGCATGCAGGATCTTACTCCAATTTCTTACCACTCACAGTCTGCGGCACTTGAGCATCCGCATACTTGGCATTGCTGATCCCCGAGAGGATGCCCCCGGAGTTGTGTACGGGCGTCAACTTGGTATCTATACCACCTGCAATTTTAAGGACTTATTTGCAATCTCTGATCTCGACCTGCTCATCGAACTCACAGGCAGAGACGAAGTTTTACATGAAATTCTGCAGAGCAAGCCGGCCCACCTCAAGGTCATGGACCATCTCAGCGCCCAACTCTTCTGGGAACTCATTAAACTGCAGGAAGAAAAGGTTCAATGTGAACGAAGGTTGACTCACTCGAACAGGCTGACCAGCGTCGGCCGCATGGCCTCGTATCTTGCCCACGAAATACGCAACCCTCTAGTCTCTATCGGCGGCTTTGCCAGCACTCTGCTGAACGCCCGGGATTTACCTGAATCCTTGCGTCCCAAGGCAGAGATCATTGTAAAGGAAGTGAGACGGCTCGAAATGGTACTCAAGAGTCTCCGTGACTATACCCGTCCATTGGCTCTCAACAAGAAGGGGGGAAATTTTAACAAGCTGGTGAGCCGAGCTTACGTTGCCCTGGAACATGAACTGAGGTCCAGTGGGGTGGAAATGCACCTGGATCTGGACAGCGAGATGCCTGACAGCCTTTTCGACAGTGACCTTATTCTCGACGCCCTGGTCACCTTAGCGAGAAAACTCATATCCTTCATGGCTTCAGGTCAGAAAATCGAAATCCGTACGGAGGTATGCTGGGACAGTATTGGCATTTATCTGCAGAGCCAGCATTGCCTGATTTCCCCAGAGACCCTGGAGAATATGTTCAACCCTTTCTCACTGTCAGATGCTCCTCAGGGCGGCTTTGACCTGGCTATGTGCAAGAAGATTATCAATGATCATGGTGGCGATGTCCGTATAACAAGCACCCCGAAACATGGCACAATAATAATAATTGAACTCCCTGTGGAGGTTGACCTCTGACGCCATGCGCTTAATCTAGCAGGCAGATTTGTTTCTCCCTTGAACAGGGGGTGGTAAAATATCCACCAGAAAACAAGACTATAATCTATAGAGATCTGCTTTCCGTCTACGTCGAGCACGTCCCATGATAATTCCCAGCAACCAGCCAAAGAGCAATACCCCAGCGCCAGACAAGAACCAGCGTATATTATCTGCTCCCTGGAGCTTCTCGTAGCCTTTTTGAGCCTGTGCAAGTTTTTCTTTGATTGCAAGCGCTTGCTTCTGCAAGCCCTCATATGCATCTTTGAGCTTCAGATAGTTTGACGCCCCTTCGCGCAAATCTTTATATGCCTTCTGAGCAGTTTGTAGATCCTTTTCGCTGTCCAGCACCAGCTTTTTCAGTCTGCTGTTTTCTTCAGCAAGTTTCTGCTGTAGACTCTTGAGGTCATGAAGTTTTTGCTGCAACCGTTCCTTTTCTGCAGCGAGTTTTTCAGCAGTGAGCCGCCACGGAACCCTCTCTGACAAGTATCGCCGCAAGATCCACCCTGTGCGTCCATCCTCCAGGGCCACCTTGGCCCAGCCTCTCTGTTCTTCCAACAGGGTCACTTTTGTCCCAGGACGCAACAAGGCAATAATACGATTGTCCGCCTGAGTGCCTGTTCTCAAGTTTGCCTCCAGCGTGGTATCGGAAACGTAAAGACTCGCAGCCCAGGCACGCCCCATCTGTCCCCATAGACAAAAGCACATCGCCAAGACCACCACGTACAGACTTCCAGTTGCTATCCGTCTCTCCACTGGCATGCTCCTTACCGAAAAAGTCATAGGTAGATTTGTAGACGGTACTGCAGCACCCTTGCCCAGTCCCTGTCATGCATTTTTCTTGCCAAGTCAGGAAGTTACCTGCAAACGAGATTTCCTCACTCTTCACTATGCACAATAAAGCAGCCTTCTCTCCCTGCAATTGGCTCTTGCCTTATCTCCATCTTGCCTTTCGACAAACAACCCTGTTGTCGGTAGCGTTTGAGATACACCATGAGAATTGACAAAGCCGCCGGAGTAATCCCGGAAATTCGTGAGGCCTGCCCCAGCGAGGTGGGCTGGATTTCAATGAGCCGTTGCACTACTTCATGCGAGAGACCCTGAATTTTCTCGTAGGGAAAATCTGCCGGCATCAGCATTTTCTCCAGATTTTTGAATTTCTCCACTTCTGCCTGTTGGCGCTCCAGGTACCCTTCGTACTTGCACTGTATTTCCACCTGCTCGGCAACTCTTGCAGGCAGTTGTCTGCTCCCGCCAGGCAATTGTTGAATGTCTCGGTAGCCCAGTTCAGGTCTTTTCAACAACTGAGCGAGGGGCAGTGCTCTATCAAGCCTGGCTGACCGCTTACTGTTCAGGTATGCATTTACCACAGGAGAGGGCTTGATCCAGACTTTCTTGAGCCGCTCGAGCTCGTCCTGGACTTGTCGCCTGCGCTCTCTCATCTCTTTGAGAGCAGTCCTGTCTATGAGTCCTATTTCGTGACCTTTCTCCATCAAGCGGAAATCTGCATTGTCTTCCCGCAGCAGCAAGCGATATTCGGCCCGAGAAGTGAACATTCGATAGGGCTCACGGGTTCCTCTAGTAACCAGATCATCGACCATCACAGCCATATATGCTTCTGAACGGTCAAGAATAAAGGGTCCTCTCTTCTGCACAGAAAGAGCAGCATTGATGCCGGCCCACATCCCCTGAGCCGCAGCTTCCTCGTAACCAGATGTACCGTTTATCTGGCCGGCCATATAAAGACCTTTGATCTTTTTTGTTTCCAGGGTCGGCCGAAGCTGAGTGGGTTGCACAAAGTCGTATTCGATGGCATACGCTGGTCTCATAATCTCGGCTTCTTCCAATCCCGCTATTGAGTGGACAAGGTCCAGTTGAATTTCGTAGGGCAAAGAATTCCCCGTGCCGCTGGCATATATTTCTGCTGTCTCCAGCCCCTCCGGTTCTAGAATGATTTGATGACACTCTTTGTGAGGAAACTTCATGATCTTGTCTTCGAGGGAGGGGCAATAGCGCGCTGAAACTCCTTTGATGGCCCCGCTGTAAAGAGGAGATAACTGAATGTTTCGTCTGATGATTTCATGAGTATTTCTGGCAGTGTGCCCTATATAACAGGAGAGTTGCGGCAGCGAAATTCCTTCAGTAAAAAGGGAAAACGGCCGGGGGTTCTCCTCTCCCTCCTGTTCCTGGAACTGTGAAAAGTCAATGGTGTCTCGCCGCAGCCGTGCAGGCGTACCTGTCTTCATCCTGCCCATCTGGAAACCTAATTGACTGAGGTTTGTTGCCAGATTGTCAGCCGGAAATTCCCCTGCCCTTCCTGCAGGAATCTTCTTGCTGCCAATATGGATCAGGCCGTGCAAGAATGTACCGGTTGTGAGGACAACAGTGGAACCAAGGAATTCCACATCCAGGTGATCTCGGACCCCCACCACTCTGTCGCCCTCCACCAGCAACTTCTCGACTGTTGTTTGCTTGCAATCGAGGCCCTTCTGCCGCTCCAGCGTGTTTTTCATAATTGCCCGGTAGCGCGATTTGTCGTTCTGCGTTCTCGTACCCTGCACAGCCGGGCCTTTTCTGGTGTTCAGGGTTCGATATTGAATAGCACTCTGATCGGCAATTTTTGCCATTTCGCCGCCAAGCGCATCGATTTCCTTCACCAGATGCCCTTTGCCGAGACCACCTACCGAAGGCGAACAGGGCATATGGGCCACGGTGTCTAGATATATGCTCAACAGCAGCGTCTGACAACCCATGCGTGCCGCTGCCAGTGCTGCTTCACAGCCAGCATGACCAGCCCCCACAACGATCACATCATAGGATTTTGGGTAGACGCTCATCCTGATTGTCCTGAAACTGCAAAAACGTACTCGTCCACGGTGTCATTTACTTGCAGAAAGGATTATATATAATGATTTTCATGTTTACCAGACGCTACCGTGATCTCAACAGCTTTTTGCGCCAGCGCTTTGGCTGCCGGGTGCAAAAGATCAGCCTCGATGCTGGGCTAACATGCCCGAATCGAGACGGCACCGTAGGTCTGGGGGGCTGTATTTACTGCAACGCCCTCGGCTCCGGCACAGGGCTTGCCCGCAACTATTCCATTCGCCAGCAACTCGAATTGGGCAAACAACGGCTGCAACGGCGCTACGGAGCCAAGAAATTTATCGCCTACTTTCAGTCTTTTTCAAATACCTACGCTGCAGTAGACCGACTGCGGCAGCTTTATCTAGAAGCGCTGTCCGTGAAAGATGTGGTTGGCCTGGCAATTGGCACCAGACCAGACTGTGTTGCCGATGAGGTGTTGGACCTGCTCGCCGAGATCAACGAACGGACCTATCTATGGCTGGAATACGGACTGCAGTCGATACACGACCGCAGCCTTGTCTTTATAAATCGGGGCCATACAGTTGCCGCTTTTGTGGATGCGGTGGAGCGGACACGACTGCGCGGCCTGGACATCTGTGTGCATGTTATTCTTGGCCTGCCAGGTGAAGGAAAGGCAGAGATGCTGCAAACTGCCAGAGCGCTGGGTTGCCTGGACATTCAGGCGGTCAAGATTCATTTGCTTTACGTCATCAAAGACACCCCCCTCGCCATGCTCTATTCCCAGGGCAGTTATCAGTGTCTCAGCCGCGATCAATATGTAGACATAGTCTGTGACTTCCTCGCCTACCTTCCTCCTCAGGTCGTGATTCACCGACTGACTGGCGACCCCCACCCTGAGGAGTTAGTGGCGCCCATGTGGGCCCTGGAGAAGCAAACCAATTTACAGGCAATCTGGGACACCATGGAAGAACGCAATCTCTGGCAGGGAAAATACCTGGAGTGAATAGTCAAATGCAGCGGAGGCAAATACAATGTTCATGCTGCATCAAGCTACAATTCTCTACTTTGAAGCAAGCCGGCTGCTGACGAAATACGTCACTTTTGGCCGCCAGTGGTCCCTTCCAGCCAAAGATGACTGCATTATATTTCCAAGAGGGGAACAACTCAACATATTGAATTTACAAAGAATTTATTTAGCAAAACACCCCGGGTCATAGTTGGCACTGCCGATGCATTAGCTGCCCGCGTGGCTGACAGCCTTTCTCACAGATAGCAGAACTTACAAGGGAAGGAAAAGATATGGCTTGTCTATGGAGTGGAACACATCGACCAGGAGTCCTCGAGTGGGCGCTGATTCATAAAGATGTCGCCTTGACTGAGGTGCCAAATTGGATCGTCATGACCATGCTCGAAGACATAGCACAGAACAACGGTCAACTCATCGAACAGATGGTAATGGCCGTCAGTGAACCACAGAGCGAAATTGACGAAATGGACTTTATGCGGCAAGCTACCCAAAAACTGATGGCAAATGTACTCCTGGCAAGTCTGCACGATGATGGTTATATTATTTTTAATGAACAGGTCGGGTTCTTCGACTTCAGCACTCTTCCAGGAAGGCACGTCTGTATCACCGAGTCCGGCATGGAGGCCCAGGTGTGGGAGGACCTGGCCATGTTTCAGAGGTGTGAGCAGCTCGTTCTTCAATAACACTTTTTCTGGCTTGCTTCTCAGGACAATTCGCGCGCAACACTGCGCAGACCAGGAAAGGGCTCCGATCACTCACGAGATCGGGGCCCTTTCGCTTCCAATCCCAGCAATATGCCAGGAGCTCTCTTGGGGAAACCTGAATGGTGCCTGCATGGTAATGGTCGAATGGGAAAAAGGGCCAACAACTACAAGACGCAGTTGATCTCACCCTGAAGATTCGCTCCTTCTTCCCATTCCAGCTTGGCCGTAGTGATGCAGGCACGCACCTTGGCCGAACTCTTTACCTGCAGCCTGTTTTCAACCTGCACTTCACCCTGGATATTTCCCGCTACTGTGAGATTGTGCACCCGGATGATGCCGCTGACCATGCCATTCCTATAGACCGCGAGCTCTCCACTGCTGATAAGAGTCCCCTCGAACTCTCCTGCCACCACCACGTCTTTCTCATGGCATTGTACCGTACCCACAAGTCTGCTCTTTTCGCCTATCAAAATCATAAAATGAGCTACCCGAACAGCAAAGCGGTGAGCAAACCGCTGGCATTTTGCCTCCAACAGACCACAGCTATTGCTTGGCTGGCGCTCCCTTGTGGTTCACCCACAACCAGTGGCTGCTTGCGTCCGTTTCTTTTTGATTTCTCTGTGGCATTCTTCCCAGATAATACAGTGTGTTCTGAATTTGCAGTAAAGCTCAGGATCCGTACAGGCCTTGCAGTTTTCCAGGCACTCACTGCAATAGCCATAGCCGTGCTTCTCGCAGGCTATGACAGCCTCCCTGTCCGGATGATAGCGGCATTTGTACTTGTCTATCATAGTCGCCGCACTTTAACCAAGTGTGAGCACATCGTCAAGCCCTCAGCTGATTCCCCCTGGCTGGCTGACAACTCGAGTCCTGCGCCATGTCCACCTCTGTTCCTGGCCAGTCCTGCCTCAAAATCAACCAGGACCTTTTGGCAAAAATGAGATATACTTCGCAGCAAACAGCAGGCCGCTCGCATGCTGACAGCGAACCTGCTTGTTTAACACCCTTCACTAGAAACCTTACAAGATTGTGCCTGGGAGCCGCATGGACACCCATAAACCAAAAGCCAGGCCGGCGTGGCTCAGAAAACGGCTTGCCCCCTCCAGCACAGCTACTCGAGTGAAGAACCTGCTCAGCGATCTCGAGCTCACCACAGTATGCCAGCAAGCCCTTTGTCCCAATCAGATCGAATGCTTCAGCAAAGGCACAGCCACTTTTATGATCCTCGGCAGCCGTTGCAGTCGAAATTGCACCTTCTGTGCTGTGGAGACCTCTCCACAGGGGCCGCCGGCTGCAGATGAGCCCCTGCGGGTGGCTGAAGCGGTTTGTCGACTAGGTCTCCGCTATGTGGTAGTCACTTCAGTTGCCCGGGACGACCTTGCCGACGGGGGCGCCAGTCATTTTGCTGCTACCATGCAGGCCATTCGCTGTACATCTCCTGGTGTGAGCATCGAACTCCTTGTTCCCGATTTTGGCGGCTCACACTCTGCATTGCGGACTGTCCTGCAAGCGCCTCCTGCGGTCTTGAACCACAACGTGGAAACTATATCCCGTCTCTATCCAGCGGTTCGCCCTCAGGCAAACTACGGCCGCTCTCTTCAGCTGCTGACAACCGCCAAAAAACTCTCTCCAGAGACGTTCACCAAGAGTGGCTTCATGGTGGGCCTTGGTGAAACAGCAGGGGAGATACGGACGCTGCTTTCCCACATCCGCCATACGGGATGTGATCTGGTGACCATCGGCCAGTATCTCCCTCCTTCGCCGCGGCATCATCCAGTCGTCGAGTATGTAGCCCCAGAGCGCTTTGAGGAGTATGTCAGTTACGCCCGGGCACTGGGATTCATTGGGGCGGTTGCCGGTCCTTATGTGAGAAGCTCATATGAGGCAGCCGAGCTCTACCAGCAGGCTCGCCTGCTTTCCACAGCCACCTAGTCTAACAAACGCCACTGCCTGCTCGCAGGCCGCCAGCACCTTGCCTTTACGAAGCAGTACAGCTTCTAGCCGTCAAACCACCCTTCCAGAAGGGAGAGATGCTTCGCAGCTGTTCTATTATAGGGGGCATTACCTCCAGAATGTAGTCCATCTCTTCTTCGCTGTTGTATATGCTCAAACTGAAGCGGATGGAGCCGTGGGCAGCAGTAAAAGGAACGCCCATGGCCCTCAGCACATGGGAGGGCTCCAGAGACCCCGAAGTGCAGGCAGAGCCGGATGAAGCACATATGCCTTTATCGCTGAGCTTGAGCAGAATAGACTCTCCCTCCACATATTCAAAGCTGATGCTCAGAGTATTGGGCAGCCTTTGCTCAGGGTGACCGTTGACCAGGCTGTGCGGAATACTCTCCAACAAGCCTTTTTCCAGTTTGTCCCGCAGCGCTCTCATGCGCTCCACTTCCACAGGCAGCCGTTGTGCTGCCAGCTCACAAGCTTTGCCGAGGCCAACAATGGCAGGGACATTCTCGGTGCCACCTCTTCTGCCCCCTTCCTGGTGGCCCCCTATGAGGAAGGGAGCAAAAGGGGTCCCCTTTCGGACATACAACACACCGATTCCCTTGGGTCCATGCAGTTTGTGGCCTGAAAGACTCAACATGTCGATGGAGCTGGCCGCCAAGTTTATCGGCACTTTCCCTGCCGCCTGAACCGCATCTGTATGAAACAACACGCCTCTGCTTTTTGCCAACTCGGCAATCTCCTCCACAGGAAAGAGAACTCCAGTTTCATTGTTTGCCCACATGATGCTGATCAGGGCTGTGTTCGGCATAATCGCCTCCCGTACAGCCTCCAGCGAAATCATTCCCTCTCTGTCTACGGGCAGCTCCGTAACCGAGTAGCCCTTGCGCTTGAGATGCGCCGCCACGTTTTTCACCGCCGGATGCTCCACCCTGGTGGTAATCAGATGATCCTTCGTCGGGTTTACTTCCAGCGCACTCATAATTGCCGTATTGTCGCTCTCAGTACCGCAGCTGGTGAAAATAATTTCTCCAGGCTCAGCCCCAATCAAGGCGGCAACCCTTTCTCTAGCCTGACGAATTTTCCGCTGCACCTGGCCGCCAAAAAAATGCATGCTGGATGGATTGCCGTAGAGCTCGGAAAAATACGGCTTCATCTCGGCCATCACTTCCGGGGCCACCATGGTGGTGGCATTATTGTCCACATAGATGAGTTTCATCCCTGCACCTCCTCAACCACGAGGGCATCACTCACCATCTCTCGAAGTTTGTTCTCCACGTAGTCCTTCAGAGTAATCTGCGAAGCCATGCAGGTGGCGCACGTACCTGTCAGAGACACCAGGACGCGGTCTCCCACAATATCCACCAGTTCGATGCCGCCACCATCCTTTGCCAGTTCAGGCTTGATGTCCCGTTCAAGAGTCTGTTCCACCAGCTTGATCTTCTGCACATTGGTGAGTGGCCGACGGGCCGCTGCCTCTTGGCTCGGTTTCCTTTTGCCATCTTCTTGCAGTATTCGCTCAAGTATGGCCTCGATTCGTTCGTGGCAGGATTCGCAGCCTCCTCCAGCTTTGGTGTAATCGGTGATTTGCTCCAGGGTAGTGAGCTCGTTTTGTCGTATTGCCTCCTCAATTTCATTTTCAGTAATGCCAAAACACTCGCATACTATCTCTGAGTCCTCTTTGGGGAGTTTTTCACCCCGATAATTGGCAATAGCGGCCCGAAGTGCTTCCTGTCCCATCACTGAACAGTGCATCTTTTGCTGCGGCAGTCCGCCGAGAAACTCCACTATGTCCTTGTTGGTAATCTTTTCAGCCTCTTCCAGGGTCTTCCCTATAATCAACTCTGTGAGGGCTGAAGAAGAGGCAATGGCGCTGGCACAGCCAAAGGTTTGGAACTTGGCCTCTGTTATCCTGCCTTCGTCATCGACTTTGAAAGTGAGTCTCAAGGCGTCACCACAGGCAAGAGAGCCAACCTCGCCAACCCCGTCTGCATCTTCTATATCTCCTACGTTGCGAGGATTGTTAAAATATTCTCGCACCTTATCAGTGTATTCCCACATATGGAACCTCCCAAATCTCTAGTATTTCAATATGGTTCTTTGAAAAGGTAATTCTCTGGCTGCTAAAATGCAAGGAGGCAGCTGAAAGAGGGGCTCAGCCTCATTACAATTAGAGCCCCAGACCGCTCTGTCACAGGCCTGGGGCTTGAGGTGTACTAGAAAATAAAGCCCCCTTCTCAGTGATAGTCATGGGTGCCCAGAACTATGGGGACCTGGAATTTATTCTCCAGTATCTGGGCAAACTGTTCAGCACTGCCATAAGGGCAATCCGGCTTGGCGTTTGCCAGACAGGAACTCAGATAAATGGCATCCGGCTTCATCTCCGAAAGCTTCATGGCCATGCCTACGTTGGCGGCTAGACTCCGTCCTGGACAGGTGCATTTTACAAATGAGACGACCTGGGAAGGCTCATCAAAACTACCCTCACCAAGGCTGGCAGCTTTCAGACAGCGCCACTCACCCGGACAGCCATAGCCGCTGTCCATATAAGCACCACAGCCAATCACCATAACCTTCTTCATAGCCTCCTCCTTTCTGCAGTTTTTCAGGTCGTCCTGCTCCCAACTTGCCTCTATTGGACCACAACTGGCATTTGAGAGCAGGCAACACACGCCAAATGGCCTCTTTATCGTTTACAGCCAGTGGCAAGCATCCGTTTGTTCATGAATCCGTAGTCACCTTTCCTCCTGTGGGGCGCAAAACGGGTGCGTACGATGATGCTCTCAAAAGCGGCCTCTCTTAGGAGAGCTTCTAGAGATTCCGGGAAATATAAGCGCATTGCATAGGTACAGTCCCGCACTAACCCCCTTTTCTTGCTGACAACGACTTCACGCGCCAGCACCCTGTCATGCTGCAGTTCCCGCTCGCGGCAGACTATGATATCATCCCCGATCTCGTGCCAGGCTGAGGAAGTAAAAGACTCTTTTACTGCTCTGCCGTTTGCCACGTCCACCAGGATAGTACCGCCAGGCCGCAGCACCCTGTTGGCCTCCGCCAAAATTCTGGCATCGGCTTCAGGTTCAGCCGCATAGCCGAGTGAGTTCCCCATTATGAGTACATGGTCAAAGGTTGCAGCCGGCAGTCCGGTTTCTCTGGCGTCACCCCGGGTAAATTCCATGGAATAGCCAAATTCTGCCGCCCTTGCTTTGGCAATCTCCAGGAGGCAATGCGAGTAGTCGAGCAGAGTACAGCCATTGAACCCTCTAGCACAGAGCTCCAGGCTATGTCTGCCGTGGCCGCCACAGAGATCCAGGATCCTTTGTCCCGGCCGTATTTGCAACAACTCCTCTATGATATCCACCTCCAGCCTGGTAATCTCCTCATCGCACACCGATCGCGCATCAGTGAGAAGGTAGACCTCGTCGAAGATCTCTTTCCACCAGTCAGGGTCCACTCTTATGTTCATGGCGCATCCGGGCTGGAGCCGAAATCAAACAAGCCGTCCGAGGCAATAATCGCTGCTGAGCCGCCCCATGGCTGCAAACGGGCGATCTCCAGTTCCTCTTCCTCGATCTTGACCATGTGGTCAAGCTCCCCTGCCAGCCACATCCTCTCCAGTTCCAGACAGTCGGCCCACAGGGCGGCACAGTACTGTTCGAGAGCCTTGAGTTGGGCGGCGGTTATCACTCTGGGCCGCAAAGCGATTTTGATAGGTCCGAGCAGGTAGGTAAAGTCGTGTTCCAGGGCCAGTTGCTTCTGCCGCTCCACCACCTGGCGCAGATCGCCATAGTCCATGGCGGCAATGGCCTCGTTGATTCGCGACACCGCTTCTCTCACAGACATCTCCGATTGCAGTACCGCCAGCGGCTGCACCCCGCCACCGCTGCCCACATTGGTGGGCACCCCTCCATACCTGCCCAGGAAACCGAACATGCCCCTGGGCCCAAAGAGGCAGCGAAAGTCAGTCTGATACCGCTCTACTGTCACTGTTCCTTCTCTCAGGGCTGGGATCTCTTCCGCCCAGAGTTCCAGCGGAATTTTTTGCTGCACAATGTAGTTTCCTTCCTTGAGGGCGAGATTGATGGCTTCATCCACGTCATTGTTCACCATTCCGACCCTGACTCCCTTGCCCGAGTATCCCCTTTCAGGTTTGAGTACGAGTTCGTCCCAGTGGTCCCGAGTCCATTCAACAAGATCGTCTATCTGTTCACCTGCGGGCCCCTGCGTTCGGCGAGCATAAAACTGGCGAGTCCAGGGAGTTCGCCTGACCGTTTCTGGATGAAAGCGGTCGCGCCCCCAGCCAGTCACGACCTCGAACATGCTCTTCACATTGATGGGCTCGGTGCCACGCGGGTTGATCACTCTCCCTTCCTTTACCGCCTGCAGCAACGGCTGCAAACCATGCTTGCGGTGTAGATCGAGGAGCACATCAGTATTGAAATCCATGAACACTATCGACACCGGACGTCCACGCCAGCACACCCTGCCATTTTTCAGCTCGAGCTCCTGTGGCGCCAGCAAAGCCCCTGACACCCCCTCGACGGCGTTCAGCCGTTCGGCAAGATTTCTGTTCTCTGTCACATCTTCGAGCGTCTCTTGTTCCGCCACCACTGCAATCAACGCCGGCTTGTCTCCCTCACGCCTCCGGTGCGCCTCTACCAGCATCTCCACAAAACCTTCCACCGGGAAAAGCAATGGATGATCGAAATCTAGCTGTACCTCGAAAGGCCGAATTTTTTGCAGTTCAGCCCATATTTCCTTGCCAATGATCTGGGTGATGCGCTGGTAGTCCCAACCGCCCGGACTGCCAAGGTTCCATTCGGAATGGTATCCATAGAAATCTCTCAATGCTTACTCCTCCATGTGCTCTTTTCCCCTGCCATCCATGCTGGCAAATCTCTTGTCTATGAGATGAAAAGGCAGCTCGCCACCAGTCAGCATGTTGTGGTGAAATGCAGCATTGCCAAAGCGGCGGCCATATTTTTCCTTCAGTTTCATGATCTCGAAGCGTCCAAGAGTGTAACAGAGTTGGTAGCCCGGATTCAGGCGGAATCTATGAATCTGGTTTACCGCCTCTTCTGGACTGAATCCAGTAGTGGTGAGCAGCTGAACTCCTTGCTCGAAGCTGAGCAGACCCGTTGCCAGGCCCACATCTATTTGACATCTGGCCGCTCTCCATAGGCGCCGCTTGCAATCCACTAGTTTGTCCAGAGAACTTTCCACATAGCCGTAATCGCCCAGAAGGGATTCTGCATAGTATGCCCAGCCCTCGTAGAATAGCGGCGACTCGATTTGACGTCTCACTGGATTGGCCAAAGTTCTCCGCATGGCGTCCAGCAAGTAATGTCCTGGAATCGTCTCATGGGCAGTAAGAAACTTGAATTCCTTGTGAAGCCTCTTTCTGAGGAGATCTGTGGCGGCGGCAGCTCTGTTGCCTGGCAAGGTGGTGGTAATGTAGAAGTAGTCCTTCTCCGCTGCATCATCGCTGAAGGCGGCGGCAAAAGAAGCTGCACTGCGAACTGATTTCAGATATCTGGGGGTTTCACAAACCAGCAACCCGCCGTCTGCCATGCCAAGGCCAAGTCCCTGTTCCAGGAAAAACTGCTGCAGGGACTCCACCTCCTGCCGGTACAGGGTTATGGTATCCCTTTCTTCTGCTGCGGCGGGAAAGTAATCCTGGTAAAGCGACTGCCATGATTTCGAGCTATCTACCCGGTGGCGCAATCTTTCCAGCTCTTCGAGATTCTCCCTCCATTCTTCCTGGGCAATCTGAAAAACCTCGGGCAAGGAGCGGTTGGAGAGGAAATGCTCCCGCAAAGTGCGTTCCACAGCCATCCCAGAGAAGCCCTTGTCTGGAACTGGCGAGAGAGATGTGAGAAAACTTGCAAACTCAGCGAGGCTTGCCGCAACCGCCTCAATTCTCTGCTGCAAAGTCCGCCCTCCTTCTGCGGCGAGACCGGCAGAAATCTCCTCCAGGTAGGCGCGGCAGTCTCCTATCATCAACAAGGCGGCCTGGTGATAACTTGCCGGTACAGATTTTATGTTTTCTTTGCCCTGGTGGAGAAGTCTGGGAATTGTACTCAACCGTGATTCAACCCTGCTTCTGCGTTCATCACTGCCGGCAGCCGGCTTTGTCAGAGCATGATCGAGGCCGATGAAGGCAATCTTGAGATAAAGCAGTGGATTGTGCTGCCAGGAGCGGTTCTCAGCAAACTCCAGCAAGACACCGGCCACACTACCAAGCAGCAAGACCTTGTCCAGATGCGCTTCCAGATCCCTTTCCTGGGTCCTCACTGCTCGAAAGTCTTCTTTAAACCTCCTCAAGGCAGCCACAACTTCCTGGATCTTTTGCCGACCCAAATCATCCAGCTCTTCATAATATCGCCTGGCAGCCTGGGCCCGGGGAAGAAAATGGAACTCATCGCTGGCGCACATCACCGGGAAACACCGCGCCAGATATTCGAAGTAGTCTGTGGCCAGAGTGTGCACAGCAGAGACAGTCATAAGACAATATTCAGTAGTTTGATCTCAATGTGAAAGCCACCAGCACAGGCCGTGGCTAGCCTGTCCCGTTGCCGGGGAGAACCTCTCCTAAAGAAATCTCCTCATAATGACATGTCCAGGGAGGAGCGGTTCTCTAACCGCGACCTGATAAAATAGCCGCCTTCCAATGATTTTCCTAGAGGACAACTTTACAACCAGTTCCGCAAAACCATAAAGACCAAGTCCAATCTGCTCGGGCCTCGAGAACCTCTCCTAAAGAAATCTCCTCATAATGACATGTCCAGGGAGGAGCGGTTCTCTAACCGCGACCTGATAAAATAGCCTAATCCCGGTAGTTTTAGTAAGGAATCATCAGATCAGCAATGCCAAAACGATCACTGAGGAGCCTGTCCTTGTAAGCAGCCACATCCACCCTTCTCAGCATCAGGCTTCGATAGACTCCCGCTCCTCTGATATCTCCGGTCAGTCGGAAGCCGACGATACGACCGTCTTTGAGAAATATCTTCCGCAACACATTGCCGCAGCGAAAGCGCAGCTCCTCATCTGCATGCATGTGTCCAACCGCCACCAGGGGCAGTCCTAAATGCTTCAGGCTGTTCATACTCTCGGCACCCTCATAACGTGTTTCTTTGCCCATGATGTTGGCAGCAACAATGCGACCCTGGGCCACTGCATTGGGGAATATGGCATGGACATACCTTTCTCCTGTGAGCAGGTCGTGCGTTTCCGCCACATCGCCTGCTGCGTACACATCACCTCTGCTGGTCCGCAAGTAGTCGTCAACCACCACACCCCACCCCAGGTCGATTCCAGAACCATTGAGAAATTCCGTGTTCGGCTTGACTCCACTAGCTGCCACGTACACCTCTCCTTGCACTATTTCCCCGGAGTCAAGTCGAACACCCTCCACTTCCCTTTCTCCTTCAAATGTCACTGCCTTTGTATCGAGACGAACTTCAACACCGCGTGCTTTCAATGTGCCCAGGGCCATATCTGCAGTCTCTCTATCCAGCACCCGAGGCATCACCCTGTCCTGCATCTCAATGATTGTCACTGCCAGGCCAAGCTGCCGCAACAGCAAAGAAACTTCCATGCCAATAAAACCCGCACCCACAATGACAGCACTGCCCAGCTGCCCTTGACGCACCTTTTCCATCAATGACCTGGCAGCAGTCAGAGACTTGAAGTTGTAGATTCCTGGCAGGTCAGAACCCTCAATTGGGGCATACAACCTGCTGCCAGTGGCAATGACCAGGGTGTCATAGTGAACTTTGCGGTTGTTCGCCTCCACTACATCATGATTGTCAGTCTCCACTGCTTGGATAGAAATCCCTGGCCGATAATCTATTCTCAACTGATCACAGAACTCCTTTCCTTTCCAAAAAAGAGTCTCTTCTCTTCCGGATACCAGATAATCTACTATGGCCGGGGGGGCGTACGGCGGGAAAGGTTCTGCGGCATACAGAACAATCTCACTGTCCATGTCGTAATTGCGCAGAGTCTCAGCCACAGTAAGGCCGGCCGGGCCGGCTCCAATAATGACTACGCGCATGACCTTGCCTCCCTGAGGTCATATCTTACCCAGCCAGGGCTAGCTGAGCTTGGCTAGGCCACCGCCGGGCTCTTTTCCCTGCCCCTTTCAGGCAGGGGAATTGTTTGCGGATCATGATAAGGCAACCCCAATTCCCTCCGTTTAACCTCAATGTGTCGACGAATCAGGCTGGCGGCCCGCTCGGCATCAGGTTCAATGGCAAAGGTAGCTCCCACCACATCCTCAAGACCTTCAGCCAGAAGCTGCACCACATTCTTGCTGCCGAAGATAGGGGGCTGCACCCCGAGTACAGTGTAGATTCCGCTGGCAACGGCATACGTTCCAATGGCAGCCGCCTTTTCCGAATACCACTCGGGCGCGGCCGCGGCCAATGGCAATTGGCTGATATCCACATCCAACTGATTGGCCAGGGCCGCTGCCAACACCAAAATGCGGGTATTGTCAACACAGGACCCCATATGCAGAACCGGAGGAATACCCAAGGCCTTACAAATGCCGGCCAGTCCAGGACCAGCCATATCCGCCGCTTCGGGCCTCATCTGGCCGGCCTTGCCGTTGGCGACTGCGGCGCACCCTGTAACCACTACCAGGATATCGTTTTCAATGAGTCTGCGGCAGAGCTGCACATGGCCAAAGTCCTGCTTGATTTTTGGATTGTTGCAACCAACAACCCCCACCGCACCTCTGATCTTGCCATCCTTGATAGCAGCAAGCAGCGGTTCGGGGCTACCTCCCAGGGCTTCCACTATTGCCTCCACTGAAAAACCCGCCATCATTGGTATTGGCTCCCCGGGAATGTATACTTTGTCTGCAACCCTTCCTGCATAGGCTTGCACAGCCCGACGGACGATCTCCTTGCCGATCTCTATACCGCGGTGCGGATCAAAGGTTATGTGAATGGCGCCCGGAAACTTGGCCTTGTCAAAGGTCGAGATCACTGCGGTGTGAAAGCATTTGGCAACATCGGTTACCGAAGGCATGATGCACTGGTAGTCAACAACCATAGCATCCAAAGCACCAGTCATTATAACCAGCTCCTGAATCAAATGATTGCCCGCCATAGGAATGCCGCGTCTCATCAGCAGTTCGTTGCCAGTACAACACAGCCCCACCAGGTTGATGCCCGCCGCTCCTTGCTCCTTTGCCAGATTCAGCAGCTCCGGATCCTGAGAAGCCTGCACTATCACGTCCGAGAGCACCGGGTTATGCCCGTGCAGGGCGATGTTCACTTCGTCAGCTTTCAGCACTCCCAGATTCATTTCTGAGCTCACTGGTTTGGGTGTGCCAAACATTACATCCGAAAGCTCCGTGGCAACCATGGAGCCGCCCCAGCCGTCGGACAGGCTCGTTCGCAGACAGTGAAGCAAGATGTTGACGTAGTCGTTGTCTACGCCCATGTGTGTTCGGTGCAGCATCTCCACGTTCTCCCTATCGATGCCCCGAGGTAGGATGTCTAGCTTCTGCCAGACTGCCAGACGCTTGGCTGGGACGCGTTTGAGAAAACCCAGAGATCCTTTCCTGGTGCCATAATCTTCCATTATGGCCTCAGCCACCTCCAAAGCAACTTCCCTGGTAGAACGGTCCTCCAGCTCAACACCATAGTCCGCAGCAATAGCTTTCAGCTTTCCTTCGTCGGCGATTTGGTATCCTGTTGTCTCACCCGCTGCAGTGGCGTGAAACACCTCGAGGATATCGCGCCCGTGGTCCGAGTGAGCCGAAGCTCCAGCCGCAATAGCACGCCCCAGGTTGCGCGCCACAATTACGTCAGCGTCAGCTCCGCAGACGCCCTTCTGCGGGCCATCTCCGAAGGGGTCCACCCTGCAGGGTCCCATGGCACAGTTGCGGCAGCTCAGTCCCAGCGAGCAGTAGCCGCACTGGGGCTCTTGCTTGGCCAGTCGATCCCACACGGTCTCGATGCCTTCCTCGCTGGCACGCCTCAACATGGCCTGACTGTCTTTGTGCACACTCATACGCTGAAAATCGACCGGGAAAATCGTTTTCATCGCTCACCTCCCCCTTGCGTTGCTTCCTCTGCAGATGCACCCCAGGCTCGCCAGGCATGCACTGTCTCGGGTACCGCTGGAGCCTGGCCCTCCATCATGGTTGTGGCAGCAACAACTGCGTAGGACTCACGCAACCTTCCTGCTTTCAGGAGTTCGTTCAGCTCGCCAAACACCAGGGCCTCCGCCTTGCAGGCTTCCACACAGGCAGGGATATCGCCACGGCTGAGACGATCCACACAGCCGTCACACTTCACTGCCACCACCCGTTGGGGGCCTGTCTCTGCTACGGGATAGTAGGTCAGCACATCAAAAGGACACACCATAGCGCACATGGCGCAGGCAATACATTTTGTTGCTGTGATGAGCACCAGATCATGATCCTGCTGCCGATGGATGGCGCCAGTAGGGCAAACCTGCTCACAGGGAGCCGGGTTGCAGTGACGACACTTGTTTGCAAATGAGGTATTGTACGTGGGGCCGGGTTCTACGTGGATTCGCCGCCTGGGCAGAGGCTCTTCCCAGAGCGCCAGTGACACCTCTTTACTGGAAGAGTGTGCCACTGCACAGGCGATTTCGCACTGGTGACAGCCAAGGCAACGTTCTGGATTGACGAATACAGTCTTCATTTCCCCCTCCTCACCTCAGTGCCCGGTGACGCCTGCGGCAGGCTGATCTCCGGACAGGGAAAATGCCAAAGACAGAGACTATCCTCCAGGTGCGACCATCACCTCCCTTCTGAAGGGGTTCACTTGTGTTCATCAAATCTGCCGTAATTCTTTCATCTGCACCTCTATGATCTCCACTTCTTTCGACCTTCCTTGCTGCCGCAAACGGTTCTGTAAATCCTTCCATATCTTTTCGAGCCTGGGCAGGATTTCCCGGCGAAAACGGCGTCTGGTCACCTCTCCAGCCCTTTTCAGCTCGGTCAACCATTGCTCGAGCTCTTGCTGAAACTGTCTGTACCACTCTTCCACAGGAATCGCCTGTATTTGTTGTTGCCAGTTGACAATTTCATCCATTAGCTGGCCCAGCAAAGAATTGAATTCATGTCTGCTTTGCTCCAGTTTCAACGAAAATTCTGTACTTCCAGGAATTTCAGCACCTGCTGGCAAGGGTTCTCCGGCCTCCGCAAGCTGAATCATCTGCACGGCTTTCCTCCCTGGCCGCCCGGGATCGTATTGCAGCAAAAACCTGGATTGCTTGGTAATCTGAGCACGATAGTCTCTGTCAATGGCAACTGTTACCGCTATCGGGCCACGACCATAATCCTCTATTCGCCGTACCTCACCAATTTTCTGCCCATGCCACAGCACCGGATCAGCCACAGCCAGCCCATCGACGTAAGGGTACAGAATCCTCAAATGGTATTCCCCAGGACAGGCTATAAGGAATCCGCAGAGGAAGCACAACAAAATGCCTAGTCGATTCATGGTTGCCGCCTTTTGGTTTCTCTGGAGCGTTTGTCGAAATGTGCAGACAAGCTATTATAGTACGATCATACACTGCCTTGCAGCAGTAATGAAACTTTTTTTCATTAGTTTACTCTTTTCTGGTAGCTGACCTGCGGGGCATGGCTAGGCCGATACTTTTTGCCTGCATGTTTTACAGAATGGCGTTGCGGGAAGGAATGAGTGGCTGGACTGGCAAGATGAGCTCTTCGAGCCGTCACCCTGGATCGAAATCAAAGCATGATCAGATAGCTCTTGGCGGGATGTCAATTGACAAAGCTGATGCGGCGGCTCCATTACAGTGCCGCTGTCACGTGGAGGCGACGATTGCCTGAGAGTCTGACTAGAGATGCTGAAATTTATTCATTCTCTCCAGCTTGCGCTGTTCCAGAGAATATCTCAAAAAGCGGCGCTCTGCTTCTCGATGCTTCTCTTTTTCGGCACTGTCAGTTCCACTTTTTGAAGGTTGAAAGACAAAACGCCAGAACAGCCGAAGCCTTGACTGTCTCCTGTCGATTTCCACCATTTTCTTCCCCTGCAAGGATGATTAGATGGGGCTGGCCTCAATTCACATTTTATACTTGCCAAAATCTTCTGGTGACATATTTTCTAGTATTTCTGTCCATTTATCTGCATGCCTGTCTTCAATTGCCGCTTCGGCAGCCCGTCTTCCTCTCTCCAGTTTTTCAAACACTCGCTCGTTTACATAAATGGGAGCATTAGTGCGCAAGGCTAGAGCCAGGGCATCACTCGGGCGTGAATCTACCCGCGTTCTTTTGCCGTTCACACTGAGGTAAATCCAGGCGTAAAAGGTCCTGTCCCGAAGATCGCAGACCTCTACTCCAATGACACGGATGCCAAACTTGATGGTGAGATTCTTGAGCAAATCATGGGTCATGGGGCGGGTGAATCTTATACCTTCTAATTCTGTAGCAATTGCGGTGGCCTCGGCAATGCCGATACTCATGTGCAAAAATGTTTCAGTCTCTGGATCCTTGAGCACAACTATGGGCGTCTTGGTCTCTGGATCCAAGGTGAGAACACTGATCTTCATTCTCCTTAGCATGGTGTCTCCCTTTTCTCTGATCACTTCTCTTGCACACTGCCCCCCTGAGTCTGGCCCAAAGCAGAGTACAGAAAATACTCCTGCCATCTAGCCGCTGCCTAATGTCCCTGGATAGTTCGAAACAATGGCCGAAAAACTGGCCAAATTACCCAACAACTTCCTTTCAGAGTTTGAAAAATGTGTGCCAGCTGATCGAAAAACGTAATTATGGTATATAATCAATAGGTTATAATATAAAAGGTTAGTTTAACTGGACAACACTTGGGTAATTCAGCGGAAGATTTAGGAAATCAATTACCACCATTGAGTACTGAACAACACACTTCTCAGCCTCGTGAAACAGCTCTTGAAAGGCTCTTACTCGTCGGAGTGAACGGCTGTTTTGCTGCTTTCCATCTTGACTGAGGAAAATTGCTGCTTACTGTTTAGGTAGTATTGCTTTTACATGGAACACCAATACAACCTCCTTGTAAGAGATGATACCAGCGGCCCTTCAGGTTACTGGCCCTGACCTGGGGCCTTTTTCAATATCGACAGCAAGACTTTCACCTTCAGTCCCTGGAATTGCAATTTCTGGAAAGACGCTTCTTCGGCTTGAAAAAATGCTCGGCTGCAAGAACATCATGAGATACAATCCACCCACCTGGTGACCTCTTTTAACATGCTGCCAGTATTACAGACTGGTTCATGGCAAAATGAAATGCACCCCTCTCACTGCAGGTTTGCTAGTGGCAGGCTGAACGCTGAGCCTGCGGCCAATGTTACAGTGGTGCCATGGGGTAAATGCTTCTCGAAATATTGATAGCAACACAGGGCAACGCAGGCTGAAGCCTTCGGCTACCAACTCGTTGCCGTGCCTCCAGGCCTCTGCCATGCCTTGTTAACCGATATTGGTTGTCAGGGTGCACTTTCATTTTGCCATGAACTCAGACTTGCTACAGGAGGAACAGCAGATAAAGATCCTGGGAATTTCTGGCAGCCCGTGAAAGAAATATACCTCCGGCGCCTACAAGCTGGTAAGAACTGTTCTGGAAGCTACGGGAGTTGATTACCAGCTGATATCTTTGCGGAAAAAAATATAGCTGGCTGTATCACCCGCCTTGGCTCCGTCAAAGACAATGTCTGTAAAGTGGAAGATGACCTGCAACCCTTGCGAGAGAAAATCGTCGCTGCCGATGCCTATGTGCTCGGCGCCCCCAATTACTGCTCGGGCCTCAATGCTCACACGCACGCCTTCTTGGAGCGGTGGTTTCAGTTTCGTCATCAGGAAGGGAATCTCTTGTGGGGAAAACTTGGAGTTGCTGTTGGGGTTGGAGGGATGCTGGAGACTACCCCGCCGATGAAACAGAAAAATTCTTTCTCTACAACTTTATCAAAATAGTGGCCAAGGTCTCAGGGCAGGGCGCCGCCTCCTGTTTTTCATGTGGATACGGAGAAAGTTGTAAAGTAGGCGTCCCTTACTTTCTCTATAGTGAAGGAGTAAAAATCACAGAGGACATTATTCCAGACCTTGCCAAACAGCCGCAAGTAATCAGGGCCGCACAGGAGGCTGGCAAGCTTTTAGGGGAGCATCTGCGCCATGGCCACGACCGCGGACAGGTCACTGAGAAAATGCAAGCCATTACGATGGCAAAGTTGAAAGAGAGCGCTTAATTCGTCTACATCTTATTGGAACGAGCCAACTGCAAAGTCAGCAGACTGATCCTGAATCAGCAAAGCCGACCAAGAGGTGGCTCTGTCGCTGCGATTATGCGATGCGGCTACGCTTCGCCAATGTCTGGTGCCAATGATGTTCGCACCAAAAGGAAAGTGACTATCGTCCACCTTTTCCCGAACAGTTTTTGACCGCAAAGCCTACCCGATATCTTGCGCTCGACAACGTGCCCGCAAATGGCTCAGGCCCCTTTTGTAAAGAATTCTTTCTCATACTTGATGTTTGCCTCATCGAAGGCAGCATAAATGGAGGCAAGGCGATTATTCGCTAAAGTCAAAGCCGGCTGCTGCTCTTTTTTTTCGTTCTTCATCGTATAACATGACAAGCACCTGTGACAAATGTGTTTCTTGCCTAAATAGGTAACGGTAAAGTTTGCTGCCAAAAACACACGTTTTTCTTCATTATGCGCAAAATTTTCAACTGCCGGCAGATACTCTAGCGAAACATCAATGGTAATATCGTTTCCTTCCTTAGCGATATTAATATAATCGTCAATAATCAGGGTGGAAACAAAATCATCTTCCTGATCCTTGAATTTTACTAACATATCTTCTAAAGTAAATAAGTTTTTTGTAACTTTAATACCACTTTTTTCCAATGCAACATAATCTCTCTGCAGATAGCGATTTGCGATCATAACTGCCTGGGAAACATGAGGACATAAATTGTGAGGGCAGCCACGTGAGTAACATTTTCTAAAAGAGTATTCCTCTGCATCAACAGTACCATAAAAGCGGCAGAAGAAGAGAAAGGCCTCAAATGGATGTTTCTCATGTATAAATTCCACTTCGTTAATTTCAAATGAAGTATTAACCTTAATTTCACTGCCTCTTTCCCGCAGCATAACAAGATCCATGACACTTATGGGCGGCTTATGAATGATAAAATCGTTCATTCTAATACCTCCTTTCAATAACAATAGAATTATCCACAAAGGCGCAGGCCTTGCGGCCCTTGCTGCTTTACTCCTGCAATTACCAAATACAGCGGCAGGCAGAAAGTTCTCAGCCACCCATCTTGGCAATGACGTACTTGTCAGAGACACCAGGCTTACGGTGTCCGTTTGCGGATAACCACAAGGGCATTGCCACCCGCAGGCATGCTCCAGGTGAGGCAGCGTAATATTGCCCACACCCCCCTATGATCATTATCTAAACACCACACCTGCTTTGAAGAGCAAAGAGGATGCCATATGGGCACTGCGTGCAAAGCATAAGACCAATATGTTGAAATCGTTATTGAATGGAATATTTCTCCAGCCAATTAATTGTTTACTTGAAGCACTTTACGTTAACAAGTGTTCATTGTTGTTAAGGCTTAGCCAGAATACTTCTTGAATCCCACCTGAGAGTGACTCATCCCCCAGATATGACTGTTCTTCTCTTTTTGAGTTTTCAGGCCCCACCTTTCGCTCAGGAAGCACGACTGCCTGGCAGCAAAGCCTGAACCTGATCGTTCTCCAGTAGTTCTCCAATAGACCTTTCTGAGATAACCTCTGCACGAACAGCACTGGCAGCGGTGGTGAGCTGCAGCTTCTGGCCAGATACTGAATTGGTTCAAGTGCCTCTGTAGCGCAACACTGTATCAAGAAGTATATCTGCTTCTTCGACGTTAGTACTATTGCCTATAGCGACTTTCGATGTGAGCTGCTGAAGAGAGTCTAGAATAATTATGGTGAGGAAATCTCAGCTGTGTTATTCTAGAATAAAGCGGTCAAGAGTAAAACCACTTACGGGATTGAATCAGCAAGGTTCTGTTTCGAGAGTAGACTTGTGATCAAAAGTATCTCAATTACGCCGGAATTTCCTCACGCAACTGACAACCTTTTTTGCAAGGGTGCGGAAGATCGCCCAAACTTGCCTACAGCCTTGACTGCGATCACCTCATTGCTTGCTCTTATATCAGGAAAGACAAGAGACCAGCTGCCTGGCCGGGCATGGTGGCCCACTTCTTTGGGTAATCGGTGTCCTCTCTGGCCGGTCATGCTGCAGCCGTGTCTGCTGACAGAGAAATGTGAAAGTAGCTAGAGCTAATTAGTCCTGAGATTGTTGGCTGAGAGGAGGGATTCACCATGAAGGCTTTTCCTAGATGTCTGGCGGGCTTTGTGGGTTTCTTGTTGGTAGCGGGGGTATTCTTCCAAAGCGATTCTGCGGCTGATTCCAATCAGCCATGTTTGACCTCCTTTTTCACCAAGAGCCTCCACTTCACCGGTGAGGGTATGCGTCGCTGGTATGAAGAAGATGGGGGCTTCATGGAAATTACCAAAATCCCCTACGACCAGCTGAACTGTAAGAAATGCCATGTCAGGAGCTGCGACCAGTGCCATGCCAAAAAGAAAAGAGCTAAATTAGTTTTCTCTCCCAAAAAGGCTCGGGATATAAACACCTGCCTACCTTGTCATGGTCGTGAGGGTCTTACCTTCAGATTTGATGGGGAGCAGAATAAACTGGACGTGCATCTCGCAGCAGGGATGGTGTGTGCTGATTGCCACTGGAGATACGATATTCATGGGGATGGCCGCTTTCGGCCGTCCATGCGTCACCCCAAAGGAGTTCGAGCCAGCTGCCAGTGCTGCCATGTGGAGCAACAAAAGGAATCTCCAGAATTTGATCCAGACACCGTCAGCCACCGGGTGCACGGAGGCAAACTTGCATGCGCCGCCTGCCATGTACGCACTACCATGGCCTGCTATAATTGTCATTTTGATCGTTTCCTGAAGACAGGGACAAAAAAAGGAAACTTTGTTCCCATGAAAGACTGGCTGCTTCTGATCAACTACCAGGGCAAGGTGACTTCAGGCAGTGCTATGACTCTAGTTTACAAAAATAAGAAATTCATCGCCTATGTGCCATACTTCACCCACTCTGTATCGTCCGAAGGCCGTTCCTGTAATGAGTGTCACATGAACAAGGCGGTCGCCAAGATGGAGAAAGGAGAGAAGGTGCCGGTGGTGGATTTCAAGAAGGGCAAGATCGTACCCTGGAAAGGTGTTGTTCCCGTGGTGCAGGGAAAGCTTCAATGGGCTTTCTTGAACAAGACCAAAGAAGGTTGGCAGCCAGTACCAAGCCAGGAAGAGCCCCAGGTGCAATTTGCAGCCTACGGGTCCCCCCTTAACACTGAGCAGCTCGCCAATATGGCGCAGAAGGTAAGCCCTGAAGAATTTGAGCAGAAGGCAAAAGAGGAGGGCTGCAGCAAGTAGAGAAAAGTCACATGCTTGAACCAGCGTATTAAATGCAGGATATCAATGCCCCCACTCTAATGGCAAGGTGATATGGCCCCGGTGGTAAGTTGTGAGCCGCGCCCTAGCCGTAAAATTATGAAGGTAAAAAGACTACCGAATGGCAGCAGCATAAGATCGGCAACAGAGAAGGATTTTGAGCAAGTTATGGAAATTGATCGACTTTCATTCTCGGCCCCCTGGAGCCACAACTTCTTCAAGTCTGCACTACAAAATATATTCTGGCTCTCGAAAAGGGTAGAGAAATCGCTGGCTATCTGATCGGCTGCATATGCCACGATCTCGAAAAGGCGGTCATAATTAGACTGGCCGTACATCCTGTTCACAGGAGACAGGGAATTGCCAAAGCACTCCTCAGAAACTGCATCGATTTGCTCGTGGAAAAGAACATCACCGTTGTGGAGTTGGATGTGGCATTTATTCAGAAGGATGCAATAAATCTATACGAAAAATTCGGTTTCAAAATCGCAGACGTTATCGTATTCCCGAGCGACACACCTGGCAACGGAGAAACTTTTTACATTATGCGGCTGGAGCTGCCAAAATCAGAATAGGACGCGATGGTAAAAACCAGACAAGTTGGCCCACCTTTCCAAACCATAATCTGTGTACACGCTTCTTGCCAGGAGAGAAAATCTCAGGAGTGAAATCTCTTGACAATATCTCTCCGCTGAGTTAGTAAAATGTGGCTTTACAATTTAACTAGCTTTGACATTTCAAGAACTCAGACTAATTCATCCTGCAGCAAGTAGGCAATACTCGAAGCACACGAAGCAAGCGGTACAAATTACCTAGATAAACGGGGGCGTAGTTCAGTTTGGTTAGAACGTCCCGCATTGCATGCGGGAAGGTCGCGAGAATAGAAGGATAGGTGCACAGTTGAATGTATATGCACGGGGGCGTAGTTCAGTTT
>JAFDGZ010000036.1 GCA_019309045.1 Deltaproteobacteria bacterium
CTTCTTCTTCTTCACTACCTCTTTCTTTGCCTCTTCCGCCATAGGTGCTCTCCTTTATAAAGAGTTCTTCCTGCCTGACAGCAGGAGTGCCATTGTTTGCTGACAAAGTCCAGTTCGCCCACGATGAATAATCTGAGCCGCAGGAAGTATGCCAATCAATTCAGAACCAAAAAAATAGATAATTTCAGTAAGTTAAGAAAAGAGAAGCGTAATGCAGCCAGGACCTTGCTATTCCAATCTGGAATAGCACTATTCCCTTTTGGAGCAGTGCAGGAGGTCTGTAGAGATTGCCGGGCAGCAAAGCAATGGCTGCTTGGCAGGTTTTTCAGCTGGCTTGTTCTCGGGAGCTGGACTGGGTTGCTGCTGGCAATTGGGCATTCGAAGGGGTAGCCGTTTTGATTGGCCAGGAAATGGTAAAGGTAGCCCCCTGGCCGGGAATACTTCTGGCATTAATTGTGCCGCCGTGCTCTTCCATAATCCTCAGGGCGATGGCAAGACCGAGGCCGCTGCCGGCCCGTTTTCGGGTGAAGAATGGCTGAAACACCTTTTCCAGGTCCTGCGGGTTGATGCCGGGACCAGTGTCGGATATCTGTATCCACTGGCGCTCCTGGGCCTGGAAGCTGCGGATCTGCAATTCCCCCTGGCCCGCCAGAGCCTGCAGACTGTTGACAGCAACGTTAAGGATTGCCTCCTTCAACATGGAGGGATCGAAAGCGACTTTCTCCTGTTCAGGTGCTGCTTCGTGTCTGATGCTGACCTCTCCCCTGAGCTCCGGGTCTTTGTCCAGCAAAGAAACAGCGTCCTCGATCAAGTCGGGCACACTGCCAAGACTCAGCTTTGGCTCCCTGGGGCTGGCATAGTTGAGAAACTGCGAGAGCTTTTCTTTCAGCCGCAGGGTTTCTTGGCGAAGCAGCGTCAATATGTGCCGCCGTTCAGGATTCTGCTCTTCACTTTTTTCCAGAAGCTTGATGCCGGTGAGCAGGGCACCCAGTGGCGTCCTGATCTCATGAGCCAGGCCTGCGGCTATCTGCCCCAGCAGGGCCATGTGTTCCTGCCGCCTGAGAGCCTCGGCCTGCTCTGTTATTCTTTTTTCCAGCGCTTCAGAGTAATCCAGCAGTCTGGCTTCCATTCTTTTCTGTTCAGTCACATCACGGAGAATGTGGAGCCTGGAAGTTGTGCCGTCCGGGTTGGGTAGAGGCGATACCAGCATGTCATAGGTGCGGCCCGTGAGCAGCGAACTCCATTCCAGCCTCTGGGGAGGACCAAAAGCACTCATGCCCTCGTAACAATGCAAACAGTTCGTGGGAGACAGTCCAAAAAACTCATGGCACGGCTTGCCCATTCCATCGCCGAATTCGTACCTGAGGTCGCGGTTCATGTACTCGATAATAAAGTTCCGGTCGGCAATGAACACGCCGTCCATGAGATTCTCGAAAATAGTGCGCAGCCGATCGCGCTCGAGTTCCAGCTGTTTCAGGGAAGTGTTATCTGTCATGGCAAAGCTCCCTGCACTGGGGAGAAATCATCCCATATGTCGGGCCATCTGTGACTCACCAGGCGCCCGCTCCATCTCTTACTACTGCCGCCCGCCTGCCGATTGTGGTCTGGCAATGCGGTATCTTTTCATCTTGCGCCACAGGGTATTGTAGCCGATGCCGAGAGTGCGGGCCGCCTGCCTCTGATTCCACTCACAGAGCTCCAGGACCCGCTTGATGTGCCGTTTTTCAACATCTTTCAGGGTCAAATCGGCGCCGCGTTCTTCTTCACCTGGGGCAGGAGTAGTGCTGTGTGCCGTCTCCAGGGGGAGATCGTCTGCCCTTATTTCCCTGTCCTGCAAAAAGATCAGGGTCCGTTCAATGGTGTTTTCCAGTTCCCGGACGTTTCCAGGCCAGGAATAGGCCTGCATCTTGCCTAGAGCCTGACGTGACAGATGAGGCCGATTTCGCCCCATGCGATCGGCATAGCGACTGATGAAGTGCTCTGCCAGGGGGCGAATGTCGACCGGTCTGTGCCGCAGGGGAGGCAGGTAGATGGGAACTACTTTCAGACGATAATAGAGATCCTGCCGGAAACGGCCCTGCTCCACCAGCTTCTCGAGGTCCTTGTTGCTGGCGGCAATAATGCGGACGTCCACCCTGTACTCCGTGGTGCCGCCCACCGGCCGCACGCAGCTGTCCTGGAGAACTCTGAGCAGCTTCACCTGAAAAGTCGGACTCGTTTCCCCGATTTCATCCAGGAATAGAGTTCCGCCGTCTGCCGCCTGAAACAGTCCCTTTTTATCGGCAACAGCACCGGTAAAGGAGCCTTTCACATGGCCGAAGAGTTCGCTTTCCAACAGGTTTTCCGTAAGAGCGCCGCAGTTGACCGCTATAAAAGGCCCGGAAGCCCTGCCGCTATTATGGTGAATATACTTGGCAATGAGTTCCTTGCCGGTGCCGCTTTCACCCTCCAGCAATACAGTGGCATCGTTGCCGGCGACTCGCCGACTACTGGTCATGACCCGGCGCATCTCCTCACTTTCTGCCACAATGTGAGAAAGCCCGGCTTCACGGAGCACCTCTCGCTGGAGAACAGCCACCTGCCGCCGCAGTCGGCGTCGCTCGAGGGCCTTTTTCAAAGTCAAGACCAGGTCCTCCGGATCCACCGGTTTGGTGAGATAGTCGTAGGCCCCCACCTTCATTGCCTGCACTGCCGTGTCCACAGAGCCGAAGCCCGTTATAAGGATTACCTCGGTTTCCGGGGTGCGCTTCTTCACAGAACGGAGAATTTGCAAGCCGTCTACCTTGCCCAGACGAAGATCGGTGACCACCACCTGGTAGTTCCTGGTGCGCACCAGATGCATTGCCTCAGTACCGCTGGGAACTGCGGTCACCTCAAAGCCTTGCCTTTGCAGGTACATCTGCTGAGTGAACCGCAGAGAATCGTCGTCTTCCACGAGCAAGATGCTGGTCCGTGCCACAGAGGTTTCTCCTTGCTGTTTTTTTTCTGAACACAGATCATAACACAAAATAACTGTGCTTGGCTGCAGCGGCGCATACTTATTATTGAAGGTCTACAGAATGACCGAGGCATTATCTTGCTAGAAATACTTGATAAATTATCATTATCAGCTTGACAGCCAGCCTGGGACTGCTGTACTTAGTTGTTAACATATTACAAAATTTACAAAAGGTGTCATCCAGATGCCATTTTTACTGAACATGGCTGGAGTTCCACTCAACCAAACAACAGGAGTAAGCACATGAGAGGCACATCTTCAAGCCGTATCCCAGCCAGATATCAGTTTGCCGCTGTTCTTGCCCTCGTCCCTGTCTTCATGCTGGCTGGTGCCTCATGGGGTGCTAATTTTTATGCCAGTGATGCTACGGAGCTCCAGAATCACCTGAGTGCTGCCGCCCTGAACGGCGAAGATGATACCATTATGGTAGCTAGAGGGATCT
Organism: Deltaproteobacteria bacterium; assembly: GCA_019309045.1. Taxonomy (NCBI): domain Bacteria; kingdom Pseudomonadati; phylum Myxococcota; class Myxococcia; species Deltaproteobacteria bacterium. The sequence goes on from JAFDGZ010000036.1 coordinate 3,441, forward strand.
ATAAGGGGAATTTTGAATATGTCTCCAGCGAGGGGCGCAGTATTACCTTGCAGGGTGGCTACGATGCAACATTTTGCAGCCGGCAGGTTGATCCTGCAAAAACGGTCCTCGACGGTCAGAGCGCCGGCCGGGTCCTGCATCTCTACAACTCAGCCGGCGGCAGCATCACCGTTGACGGCTTTACCATCCGCAACGGCAGCGGCACCTTGGGTGCGGGTATCTACGCCCGTTCGGACATGGCAGTCGGAGACACGGGAGACATTACCCTCAGCAATAATATTATTACCGGCAATGATACCGGCACAGGCGGCAGCCTGAATGGAGGCGGCGTGAATATTTACTCTCACGTCAATGAGGGAACATCGGCAAACATTCTTGTCAGTGACAATATTATTACCGGAAATACAGCCAATTATCTTGGTGGTGGGCTTTACGCCTTGACCATGTCTCTCGAGGGAAATTCGGGCACTGTCACCTTCAGTAATAATATCATTGCCGGCAATACGGCCGCCGAATACGATGGCGGCGGCGTAGACGTCCATTCAGCTGTGGATACCAACTCCTATACGTGCGGCAAGATTTCCTTTTACAATAATACCATTGCAGGGAATTCAGCCGGCCGGTATGCAGGAGGAGTCGGCATAGATACAAGCAACGGTGATGCCAGCCTTTACAATAACATTGTTTGGGGCAACGCCGCCGCTTCAGGTCACGGCCGTGATCTGCATACTTTCTCCCAGGGGTGTACAGCAAAATTTTACGCCTACTATAATGATTTCTCCGACGCCTATGGCTGCCCCTGGACCGGTGAGGAGTACAATATAAGCACAGATCCCCTTTTCGTGGCTCCTTCTCACGGCAATTACCACCTCCGCGGCAATTCACCCTGCAGAAATGCAGGCATATTCAGGAAGAAAGTTTACCTCAGCTCCATGGGCATGTGGCTTTACTATTACCATTTCATTCCAGACACAGACTTCGAAGGAGACAGCAGGGACAGCGAGGCCTGGATCGAAGAAACATCTGATCATTACTATAAATACTGCGACATCGGCGCGGACGAATTCACTCCTTCTGCTACGCCAGCCATACCATTGCTGCTGTTGAACGACTAGGACGGGCATTACGTATGGGCCTTTGCTATTGATACTATTTCAGGAGAGCGAAGATTCTGACCGCGGTGTATTCTGCCACGTCCGCCAGGGCGTCGACTGGCAAATGGCTGCAGGCGTCGGCAGCAAAGAGGCAGGTGACTGCAGCAGGAAACTCGTCATCCGGAAGATAGAATATGTAATAGAGCGGTATGCGGGGCAGGGGATAAAGGGTGAAAGAGAAATCGCCGGACGGGGCGTCCGGGTTCAGGCGACCAGAAAAACGCTTTGCCAGTTGTTCTTTGTGCTGCTCTATGGCAATCACGTGAGGGACAAGAATCTGCTGAGCTCTCGCCTCGAAGGCTCCCTGGTAGGGAGCGCTTCCGGGGAGCTCCTTGAATGACTGCAGGGGATGGAGTTGGGGCAATTTCTGCTCCACATGACGGGCGTAGAGTGCAATGAGGATGCCCTCCGGCCCCAGCAATTCTTCGCCATCGAGAAGAATTTTATCCGGACAGAGCAGGCAGGTGCTGGCAAAGGCCGAAAATTTCAGGCAGCCTTCGCGGCGTATTGCCGGCAGGGCTTTTTCGAGCTGACGCTCACCGCGTCTCCAGGCATGCTCCAGGTGCTCCTTCAGAATTTGCAGGTATTGTTTGCTCATTCACTGGCCTCCTTCTGCATGGCGGCAAAGGCGCTGCCAGGGTTCCTTCCAGCTTTGGGCTCAATTCTGGTATAATACATTCTCCGGGGCCGCTCCGACAATACCCTTATAAGCACCGGCTTCAAGTTCAAAAGAGCTGGCGTCACTTATCATGATTTAGCGGCCGCATTACTGTCGAAACAGTTCATCACGTTCCGCTTCGCCTCATTGCAACCAGCGAAAGACGAATTTCGACATATAGCCAATAATTACCGGGAAGACCAGGCTGCAGATCAACCTGGTGGCGGTGAGGTGCAGCCCCAGGATAGGGATTTCAAAGACAATGACCCGGTTTATGCTGAGCAGGGCCCAGGCAGACAGGTAGGCGATCAGCGGCCCGATGCTCACTCCTGCTTTGAACATGGCGGCCACGATGGGGAACTGGACCAGAGGACCCCCGGGGGTTAGCAGTCCCAGGAAGGTGCCGACAAAGAGTCCCTTGAGGCCGCTTTCTGCGCCCACCCAGCGGACGAGCACCTCTTTCGGCAGGAGCACCTCCATGAGTCCCGCCACAAAAAAGGCGAGAATGAGAATCGGCAGGATGCGAACAAGAAGAGCGCCGCCCGAGCGCAGGGCCTGGATCGGCAGCCCAGGATCTCGCTGAAAGGCTATAGCCCCGAGAATGGCAGCGAGTACTGCCATGATAATGAATGCTCCGTTCATCTGAATTCTCCGCTTTTCTCTCATTGTCTACTCACAGACAGGCCGGCAAAAGGAGCCGGGTATGAACCTGGCCTGCTCTTTTTGCTTCGGGTCGCCAGGTCCCCCTGGCCAGTCTTGCTAGGTTGCTTGGCAAAAGATGCAAAAAATATTACTCTGAGGTCAACAAGCCGCAGGGAGCATAATTCATTTGTACTGCATCCCTAACCGCAGAAAACTGGAGCCATTGCTGCTTCTTTCTTTTATCACAACTCTACTCTGCCTGGGAGCCGGGACTGGGATGGCCAGCACACTCATCCATGTTGAGGAGACTGCAGAGCAGCTGCGGCAGCATCTCCACACCCTGACCGTGGCCATTGGCGAGCGCAGCGTGCGGCTTCCGGAAAACCTCGCCAGGACCAGAGACTACATCATCTCATTTTATCAGGACCTGGGGCTCCCTGTGGAAACAGAGCAATACCAGTACCGCGACCTCGAGGTGGCCAATGTGATCTGCCGCCTGCAGCTGGGCGACAGGCCGGCGGCCCACTATATCGTCGGCGCTCACTATGACTCGGTCTGGGGCACCGTGGGCGCTGACGACAATGCCAGCGCCATTGCCGTGCAGCTCGAGACCGCCAGGGAACTGCTCCGCTTGAGCAGCAGCGCCAGGCTCAGTCTGCAGGTGACCTTTGTCTCTTTTGCCCTGGAGGAGCCGCCGGCATATGGCACCAGGTATATGGGTAGTAGAGTGTATGCGAAAGCAGCCAGAAAGAGAAGAGAGCAGATCGACGGCATGCTCTGCCTCGAAATGGTGGGCTACACCTGCCAGGAACCGGGGTGTCAGAGCTATCCCTTTCCTCTCATGTTCATGAACTATCCTGACCAGGGCAACTTTGTGGGGCTGGTGGGCAATTTGACCTCCAGAGGACTCACCAGGTCTCTTTGGCGGGCTTTCAAAAAAAACAATGAGCTGCCGGTAATCAGCCTCACCGTGCCGCTCGGGGGGTGGGTGATGCCCTCGGTGCGGCTGAGCGACCATGCCTCATTCTGGGACCAGGGGTATCCAGCAGTAATGATTACTGATTCGGCCTTCTACCGCAATCCACACTACCACCAGCCCTCAGACACCATGGAAAAGCTTGACCTGCGCTTCATGGCTGAACTGGTCAAGAGTCTATTGATTTTTTTCAGGGAAGTCGGCTCCTGAAATATGCAGCTCAAAACCTGTCACAACGAACGTCAGCGAGCTCCCTCTCCAGGGCTTCATCCACATCATCCTTGAACTTTCTCAGGGGATATACTGCACCGCATGACCTGCAGCGCCAGAAGACCCGCTGTCAGGTCTTGCCGATTGCGAGTGGTTTCTTGCATTTCAGGCACAAAGGAGTAGGTTTTTCCATAAGGGAATTGCTTTACACTGGAGCCAGCTCTTGTTGGGCATTGCCTCGTACTCTGCTCAAGCACTTGCCGCCTGTGGGGGCCTTTCTCTTGCTGGTGTCGAGCAACCTTAGATCCTCTGGTCAGCCAATTGCCCGAAACAACAGCCTGCAGCAATCTGCACCTTCACATATCTGTTCTTGCAGCTCGAATTCAATCTGATCGCTGAACTCGGCGGCCCAGACCATGTATTCGGTGGTGCATATCCGAGTACCAACGCGCCCGGAGAGGGCTTCTCTGCCCGAGTTGATCATGATCTCATGCCAAGGACAGTGTCTCAGGGTTATCATCAGGAGATTGCCATCGTCACTGTAATCGCTGTCAAAGGCGAATCCATCGTAAGCAAGCTTGGTTGTAAGACACTTTGCCAGCGATTCCATACCGCCGCTCAAACCGGTCATGGACTTGAGCTTGCGAGCCTGAATCTTGGGCATCACTTTCCAGACTTCGTTATCAATGTCCAGGGCAGTGTCAAATCCGTATATCTCTTCAACCTTCATGAACCAGAGACCATCCACGGCCGTATAGCACCTTTTGAAGTATTCAACAACCTGTTTTTCGGTCAAATCAAGCATTTGCACCTCCACTGGAAGCAAACCACTTCTCTTCCGCAAGGACCACAGAGGTCTCTATTTGTCGATCTGGGATTGACCAGTATTTTTTCAAGAGGCGGCTTTTCTCTGCGGGTGCTACCAATCGAAATCCATGTTTCTCATAGAAGCGAATCGCCCAGGTAGCCTCGGTCCAGGTGCCGATCAGGATAGGGCGTGAAGTCAAGGTGCGAAGGTGTGAAAGGAGTCTTCCGCCAATGCCACGCTTCTGATCAGCGGTTCGCACATAGGCGTGCCGAATCAGAGTGACATCCTGGATGTGTTGGATGCCCATCACTCCAATGAGCGCACCATCTTCTTCGTAACCCCAGAAGACAATGCCGGAGCCGATCTCTTCTGCGAGCTGTTGCCTGGACATATAAGGCTCATGCCAGCAGTCTAAAGGGATTGCTCCTTTGTACGCCTGGGCGGCCTCATTTATGATCCGGTAAATTGCCTCGAAATCATTTTCCTCGCATGGCCGAATCAAACGTTCTCTCCACTATACACTCATCTTTTGGTTAGCGCACCTGGCGGCGAATTGATAGTAGTTGTGGAAGACTCATAAAGCCTGACTTAACTGTAGTCGTAGAAGCCTTTTCCTGTTTTCCGTCCAAGCCAGCCAGCCTCAACATACTTGCGCAACAAAGGACAGGGACGGTATTTGGAGTCGGAGAATCCTTGATAGAGAGTCTCCATAATTGCCAGACAGGTATCGAGCCCGATGAGATCCGCCAGCGCCAGTGGGCCAATGGGATGGTTCATTCCCAATTTCATTACGGTATCGATGTCTTCACGGCTGCCGACCCCATGATAGAGACAGTAGGCTGCCTCGTTGATCATGGGCATGAGAATGCGGTTGGCAATAAAGCCGGGGTAATCCTGGGCTTCGGCCGGAGTTTTCCCCAGGAAAACAGCAAGATCCCAGGTAGTCCTGAATGTTTCCTCTGAGGTGGCAAGCGCCCGGATCACCTCTACGAGCTTCATCACCGGAACCGGGTTCATGAAATGCATGCCGATTACTTTTTCAGGACGCTCGGTATGGGCTGCGATGCGGCCAATGGGGATTGAAGAAGTATTGCTGGCCAGAATCGTTTCGGGTCGGCAGATGCGGTCGAGATCTCGAAAAAGTTGAAACTTGATGTCCTCCTTCTCAGTGGCTGCCTCGACAATGAATTGAGCGGCGGCCATCTCCTGCAACTCAACAGTGGGCTTTATTCTCTGCAGCACCGCCTCTTTTTCTGATGCACTTATCTTGCCCCTGTCGACACTTCGCCCGAGCAGCTTGTCAATGCTTGCCAGTGCCCGTTGCAGCAGCTCTTCACTGATGTCGCTCAGCACCACCTGCAAGCCGCTCTGGGCTGCCACCTGGGCGATGCCGCTGCCCATCAGTCCTGCTCCCACCACACCAAGAGATTCAATGTTCATTGCAGCTCTCCTGTATATCTAGCTGATGTCCAATTGGTGTAAGCCGGTCAGCAACTCCACCATATCTACCGTTTTACCACCATTGCTACAGCTTCGCCCCCGCCGAGACAGAGAGAAGCGAGTCCCGTTTTCTTGTCCTCTCTGACCATCTGGTGAAGCAGGGTCACCAGCACCCTGCAGCCGCTGGCCCCGATGGGATGGCCAAGGGCCACACTACCGCCGTTCACATTGACTCTGGCAGGATCGAGCTCCAGTTGCCGCAGCACCGCAACAGTGGAGCCACTGAAGGCCTCGTTTATTTCAAAAAGGTCCACCTGGTCTAGAGTGAGGCCCTCCTTTTTCAGGCATTTGGGCACTGCCATAATCGGCGCTACCAGGACGTACTTCATATCGATGCCGGCACTGGCCTGGGCTCCTATGGTGGCGAGGACAGGGCAGCCGAGTGACTCGGCCTTTTCCCTGGCCATCACTACTACTGCGGCGGCCCCATCGCTGATGATCGAGGCGTTGCCGGCAGTAGTGACCCCGTCTTTCTTGAACACAGGCTTTAACCTGGCGAGATCTTCATAAGAGGACTCCCTGACACACTCGTCATCCTGAAAGAGAAAAGGTTCTTTCCTGGAGCGGGCCACGGTCACCGGTACGATTTCGTCGGCAAATATGCCGTTCTGGCGAGCCAGAAGGGCCCGCCGGTAAGATTCCGCAGCATAGCGGTCCTGCTCCTCTCTGCTCACCTGATATTTTTCGGAGCAGAGTTCATTGGAAATTGCCATGTGGAAGTCGTTGACAATGTCCCAGAGGCCATCGTGCACCATGTGGTCACGCAGGGCAGCATCACCAAGACGGTAACCGGAGCGGGCCTTTTCCAGATAGTACGGGGCGCGGCTCATGCTCTCCATGCCGCCGGCCACTACCACATCGGCGTCTCCTACCTGGATGGCCTGCGCTGCCAGCATAACCGCCTTGAGCCCAGAGCCGCACACCTTGTTGACGGTAAGACATTCCACCTCCCAGGGAAAGCCAGCCTTGATGGCCGCTTGCCTGGCCGGATTCTGTCCATAGCCGCATGGCAGCACCATGCCCATGTTGATCTCGTTGACTTCTTCCTTGGCAATAGCTGCTCTGCGTACGGCCTCCTCGAGGACCACAGCCCCCAGGTCTGTAGCACCTACAGAAGCAAGACTTCCCTGGAAATTGCCAATGGGTGTCCGCACTGCACTTACGATTACTGCTTGTCGCATGGCCATCTCCTCACGAAGCAAACCCAGACAAATTATGCAGAACTATACATTTTAAACGACAGAGGATCAAACAGTTTCTCGGGCTGACGCTGCGCTGCCGAACAGGTTATGGAGCATTCTGGCTGCTCTTAACCAGGCGGCCCTTTGCCATTAAGTAATCGGCCAATGAAGTCTGCTGGTCCTATTCTGTGGCAGAGGCAGGTAAGCCTCGGATCTTGGCTGAATATGATGGTCCATGAATCTCATTTGCTGCAACTGGCCAATTAAACTGTTTTAAGGCACAAGGCTTGCAAATGACCTGTGGTCGACAATGATTGTGCTGGACCTTGAAAAGAGTTGCAGGGAAGTTCCTTTGGACGAGATGGTCTTGATAGACGGACCCATATGCCACCTTTTCTTCTTGAAAAACAACAGGAAATGTTTGCGGTACACCCCTTTTGCCCAGGTGGTTGAGGCAATGCTGCAGTGGCAGACAGCTGCCAATCTGCCTGGCAGCTGAGGTCGCTGGATTGCCGGGTAGTTGTGTGCTTTGCAGCAAGGAAGAGCAGCAACCTCTATAGACTGTCTCGGCCAGCAGGGGTTCCGATATGGAGGCACCAGTGGTTCAACCTCGAGCACTGAAGCTGGATAGAACAGAACAGGCGGAGCAGGCCACCGTTCTTATCGTGGATGACGAAAAACCAGTACGTACTCTGTTTGGCCGGTTGCTCGAGATGGGCGGCTATCAATGTACTCTTGCTGCCAATGCTGCAGAGGCACGCGGCTATTTGAAGGAGCAACGGTTTGATCTCATACTGAGCGATGTAAACATGCCGGGTGAGTCAGGACTCGATTTTGCCAGATACGTGCTGCGCAGGCATCCCAATACTGCCGTGGTCATCATGACGGGGGTGGATGACCCGGAAGTTGCCAAGACAGCCCTGGATATAGGCGCCTACGGGTATGTGACCAAGCCGGTGGATCACAATGACGTGCTTTTCAATGTATCCAATGCCCTCCGTCGGCGGAATCTCGAGATGGACAGCAGGCTCCACAGGGAGAATCTGGAGAGGATTGTCCAGGAAAGGACCGCCAAGCTCCGAGAAAGAGAAGCCAAACTGCATCATGCTCTGGCAACATTGGGCAAGGCCATGGAAGGGGTGGTGCAGGCCATGGCCCTTACCGTGGAAACAAGAGACCCCTACACTGCCGGCCACCAGCGGCGAGTGGCGGAGCTGGCCCACGCCATTGGCAAGGAGATGTCTCTGCCCGAAAGCCAGCTCGATGGCATACGCATTGCCGCCATTATTCATGATCTTGGCAAGATTTCGGTGCCAGCAGAGATTCTCAGCAAACCAGGCAGGATAAGTGACATTGAATTCAATATGATCAAGTCGCATTCTCAGGTGGGCTATGACATTCTGAAAAATATAGAGTTTCCCTGGCCGGTGGCGGAAATAGTTCTCCAGCATCACGAGAGACTCAATGGCTCTGGTTATCCCCAGGGTCTCGAGGGAGAAGAAATTCTTCTCGAGGCTCGCATCATCTCAGTGGCTGATGTGGTTGAGGCCATGGCTTCCCACCGACCATATCGACCGGCTCTGGGTATAGACAGGGCCCTGGAGGAAATACTGCAAAACAGCGGCGTGCTCTATGACCCAGAGGTGGCAAAGGCGTGCGTCAGATTGTTTAGAGAAAAAGGTTTTACCCTGGGCTAACTTCGTTATAAAGGAGAGCGCACCGCATTTCCCACAAGCGAATCAGGGAGGGTGCCGCCAGGGCGCACCGCGAGTCTTTCCAGTCACTATACAGCACCTGCAGTCATCATGTTTCAGCAAATTCAGGCAAAATTTCCATAGTGCAAGCAACAGCCTCATAGACTAAAATAGGCAATTAATTTACCCGATAGGGTATAATCTTAAGAAAATTCGCTTGACATTATACCCGAACGGTATTATTTTTCTCTTGTGACGGATAAATTATACCTCATCGGGTATATTTGCTTGCGGAACATGTATTATCGATCCCGAAAGGGTATAATATATTCAGAGTAACAATTTGAATCGTCCCGAACGGGTATAGTAAGATGAATATACAGACATTCATAAGAAGGCAGCGTAAGCTTCATGGCCTGAGCCAAGCCGAGCTGGCCCGGAGAGCTGGAGTTGGACTGAGATTTATTAGAGAGTTGGAGCGAGGTAAGCCCACTTTGAGAATGGACAAGGTGAACCAGGTTCTTCAGTTGTTTGGCAAAACTCTCGGCCCGGTAGAGTGGCGGCCAGGAATAGAAGAGACTGTGACCCATGAAGAGCAAGAGCAATAAGGGCATAGTTTATCTATGGGACAAGAGAGCCGGCCTTCTGGAAAAGACGGAGAGCGGCTATCGCTTCACCTATGATCAGGAATACCTGTCCGCACAGGATGCCCAGCCTGTAAGTCTAACTTTACCCTTGAGAAAACAGCCCTACGAAAGCGAGTCTCTGTTTCCCTTTTTCCTGGGTCTCATTCCTGAGGGTTGGCTGCTGGATATTACCAGCCGCACTCTGAAAATAGACCCAGAGAATTCATTTGAGATACTTCTGGCAACCGGGGCTGACTGTATAGGAGCAGTTACCGTGCTCCCAGAAGAAAATGGAGACGTTCGTGAAGAATAAGTGCCTTTCTTGTCATATTTTGGCGGTTGACTCGGAACTTGGCAGGGGGTACCATCGCAGGTGTTCGAGGCAGCTTTTTGGCACGCCACACCCCCCTGAAGTACCGTTCGGGACCGCGGATGTGACCCGAGAGGCTCAAAAAATGGTCGGGAAGATGTCTATTTCCGGGGTCCAGCCAAAACTCTCCGTAATCCACGAGCGGAGGAAACACCAGATAATTGTGGTGGAAAGGGGAGGGCTCTACATCCTCAAACCGCCAGTCGGGCGGTTTGAGTCTATTCCTGAAAATGAGAACCTTTGCATGAACATTGCCGCCACTTATGGAATCGAGGTTCCACCGCATGGCCTTGTCCCGCTCATGGACGGCAGGCTTGCCTATCTGGTGCGAAGATTTGACCGCTCGGCAGACGGCTCGAAACTGCAACAGGAGGATTTTCAGCAGCTCCTGCAAAAAGAAGACAAGTATGATGGATCCTACGAGAGTATTGCGAACTTTATCAAGGAACACTCTTCCGTTCCAGGACTTGACCTTATAAGGCTTTTTGAAAGAGCACTCCTGTTTTTTGTGTTGGGCAATGGGGATGCACACCTGAAGAATTTTTCTCTTCTTCGCAGCGAGGAGATTGGTTATCAGCTCTCACCGGCCTATGATATCATCAACTCCAGGCTGTTATTGCCCGAGGAGCGAGAAGAGGTGTGTCTCAGCCTCCAAGGCAAGAAGAATCGCCTTTCCGGAAGAGATTTTTTCGGCCTGGCAGAGCACTTTGGTCTTACGAGGAAACAGGCTGAGAATTCTCTAGACCATCTGCACGATCTCAAATCGACAATTGAAACAATGATCAAAGGTAGCTTCCTGAAAACAAATCTTCGGAGGGGCTTTCTTGAAATCTTCCGTGAGAGAATGGCCAGGCTCTTTACCTGACTGGCTGCATACAGGAGGATTTCTGAGAGCTGCAAGTCGGCTGATCTATTTCGCCTCCATTTCCATGCCTTATGCTTGCCCCACCTGCCCAGCAGGTGCAAAGCATGCTGCTAGGGAGAAGTTCCTGCCCTGATGAAGTGCCTCAACTTATCTCAGCGAATTGAACTCTTTGAACGGTTTGAAGAATGGTTAAAAGAAGCGAGAAAGGCACAGCCTGGTTAAAATCGAAAGACCGTAATCGGGTGACTGCGAGCTGCCAGCTCTTACGTGGGGGTACCTTTCCAGCCGCGATGCGCACGACTTCTACGACTCGGGCGCTTTGAGGGAGGCGAGTGGTTATGCCATGACTTCAACATAAGTCGAATAGCTCTGTGGCATGGGGATCGGGTAGCCCTCATCTTTGAGGCCATCAAGGTGGAGTTCAATCGCCTCTCGCATAGCCTGCTCCACCTCTTCGCGGGTAGTGCCAGTGGCCACACACCCCTCGAGATCTGGTGAGTAAGCTGAGTAGCCAGTTTCGGTTGTCTCTATAACGATTAAATATTTCATTGCTTCAAACCTGCTTTCTTGAGAATACTGTTCAATGTCCCCTTGGCCAGATCGTGATTTGGTTTACCAGCGATGGTGATCAGGCCAGGCTTGAGTGAATGTTTATATTGTTGATGGCTGCCACGCGTCCTGCTCAGGTACCAGCCATCTTCTTCAATCATTTTGATGACATCTCTAACTTTCACATTGGTGATGATGCCACATTTCAGGTTAATAAGCAAATAGCATGAGTAGGCGGTGAGGGGTAAGCAGTTTTTTTCTTTTCTAACTCCATGCACTGCGTCCCATGGTCTTTGTGAACTGAGAGAAAGTTATAATTTTGTGGACGTGCCCATTTTCTGGGCAAGGAGTCATAGCGCTTGCAACTGCACCATTTTCCTGGTAGACAAAAAGACAGTTTCCCTTGAGATTCAGGGGCACCATCTACGATCTTCTATCTCTGGCCGACTGACCCCGTACCCCTGCTAAAAAGGGAGACGGGGTCTTTTTTTGATGAGATAGGCTGAGACCCTGGTTGTCTCACGCCAAGCCGCCAGGGTCGCAAAGCAAGGAGAGCCGTCAGCAAGTATGGACAGCCAGATAACAGGATCGCGGAGAGTGCAGACGAGGAGGCGAGGAGTGTGGAGAAGAAGGAAGCTTCTTCTTTCAGCTCGAGGTCTCCCCGGCATGTTCCGCTCGCTGTTGGTGGGGAACTCCTCTGCTGTTTGCAGAGGAGCATTCTCAGCGATATGAGCACTAACTATAATTGAAGCGAACCTGTGACTTTTTTGCACGCTTTGCGCCTAGGCGTGAGACAAGAAATTGTGATCACCAGGAAATGAAGAGAGCACCATGGGAGACAAGAAGGCACTTGTTCCACCGGAGGTAATTGTCAGGAAGATTTTCTTCTTGCGCGCCGAGAAGGTCTTGCTGGACCGCGATCTAGCGGAGCTTTATGGCGTTGAAACCAAATAGTTGAAGCGAGCAGTCCGCCGCAACATAAAGCGATTTCCTGAGGATTTCGTATTTGAGCTGACAAAGGAGGAATTCGACAACTTGAGGAGCCAATTTGGCACCTCAAGTTGGGGTGGCACTAGGTACAGGCCTATGGCCTTCACCGAACAGGGCGTGGCCATGCTCTCATCCGTGTTGAATTCTGATCGAGCCATTGAGGTCAATATAGCGATAATGCGGGCTTTTGTGCATTTGAGAAGAATGATAGCATCTAACGACGAACTGGCCCACAAGCTTGCCGACCTGGAAAAACGTCTCGAAAAACACGACGAGGACATTGGCTTGATCTTTGAGGCCATCAGGGAATTGATGAAGCCGGCTGATAAGCCTTCCAGAAAAATCGGTTTCCAGGTTGGCGAAGGCCGTGCTGGCCATGGTGCATAATGTGCCTGGTACATAGTGCACCTTTCAGCTGTAAGGGGAGCAAATTCAAATGAAGTCTGGAGTCCAACGTTTCGAGTCTCGGGTCATACCAGGTATTTCGGTGACTTCGGACTCGGGACTCAAGACCCGGGACCCTGGACTCGGGACTAACTTTCAGGCGAGAGATAGCGGTGGAACTACGAAACGCCCCCAGAAAATATGCCCAGGATATCGAGAAAGTAGAACGATTTTGACCTGATTTGTCACAAAAGTGCAGTATAGAGGAGTCCGAAGCTGGAACCGTATTAGAGTAGACGAGTATGAGACTGAGTGACATCAAGCATTTGGCGAAAGAGGGAGAGTCAAGCACTGTCGAGTTCAAGAAATCAACGGGGCAGCTTAGTCGCGCCGCAGAAACGATTTGCGCGTTTCTTAATGATGAAGGCGGCAGAGTCATCATTGGTGTCACGCCCGAAGGAAAAATAGTCGGCCAGCAAGTTACAGATAAAACGCTGAGGGACATTGCAACTATGCTTCAAAAGTTCGAGCCGCCAGCACCTGTTTCAACCATCCGCATTCCAATTGCCAATTCCAAGCTTGAGCTGATTGTATTGGAAGCGAGGCCTTCAGAGGAAGCACGGCCATTCACCCTTAGTGGGCGTCCATACTATCGAATTGGGACAACGACCTCAGTTATGCCCCAAGAACGCTACCAAGAACTTTTGCTAGCTCGCATTCATAGTCGGCACCGGTGGGAAAATGCGCAGGCGGATATGATTGACATAGGCCAACTGGACCACGAAGAGATTCTGCGAACCATGCGAGCGGGCGTTGCGGCTGGCCGGCTGCCTCAGTCCACAGGCCAAGATATCGGGGACATCCTCGAAAAAATGGGACTCAGCGTCAACCGGCAAATAGTCAACGCAGCTGTGGTGCTTTTTGGAAGGCGCTTTTTGCCAGAGTATCCTCAATGCCAGCTTCGAATGGCGCGCTTCAAAGGAATTGACAAAGCAGAATTTCTCGATAATCGACAGGTCCAAGGTCACGCTTTTCAGCTCCTTGATGAAGCTATGCTTTTCCTTCAGCGACATCTTCCAGTGGCTGGAAGAATTCAACCGGGGCTGTTTGAACGCATCGACGAGCCGCTTTTTCCAGCTGCTGCTCTTCGTGAGGCACTTGTCAACGCCTTCTGCCACAGAGATTATGCGCACGCTGGTGGAGCCGTGAGCATAGCCATATACGATGATAGGTTGGAAATTTGGAGCGATGGCTCCCTTCCTTTTGGCTTGCGTGTTGAGGATCTTAAGCGGGATCACCCTTCGCGGCCTCGCAATCCCTTAATTGCTGATGTCTTCTATCGCCGGGGCCTGGTCGAGCGGTGGGGCCGTGGCACGCAATCGATCGTGGATCTCTGTGTTAGGGCTGGCCACCCGGAACCAGAGTTCGTTGAGCAAGCAGGAGCGGTGGGAGTCCTTTTCTTGCCCAGCGAATATATTGCACCTCATCGGGTTGCACATGATTTGACGGCAAGGCAACGAGAGATTCTACAGATCCTAGCGGGAAGCTACGATCTGCCTTTACGCTTCATTATGAAAGCACTCAAGGATCCTCCCGCGTCAGCCACTGTAAGAGATGACCTCTACCACCTAAAACGACTTGGTCTAATTGATTCAAAGGGGCATGGTAGAGGTGCGGTTTGGTTTTTAGTGAAGAGGCCTCCGGAATAGGCTGGAATAAGCTGGTGAATAAGCTGGAATAAGCTGGTGAATAAGCTGGAACGCGGTTTACCCCATGACTGTCACGAGTTGCAGACATCCTATTTTGAGCAAAGGATGGTTTCTACCGTTCACCGTTTACTGTTTACCGTTTACCAGTTTAACGACTTCAACGGTTTGAACGATTTGTCGCACGCTATGCGCCATACGCTCTACGCTTCCCCGGATGGGAAGAACTATGGCACGTGGAGGCCAATTAGCAAGGCAGTGGCGAACTACTCAGACACTTGTTTCCTCTAGGCAGGGCCGAGGGGCAAGTCTTGTATCCCGGGTCTCGGGCTCCGAGTCCTGTGTCCCGGGTCTCACGTCTCGCGTCAAATCAGGGCGTTGGACCTGGGATTGGAACTCTGAACCATGGCCAAAATAGAACGCTTTGGAGATATTGAGGCGTGGAAGAAAGCTCATGAACTCACCAGGGCTATATATAGAGTTAGCTCCGCCTGAGACTTTGCCCGTGATTCGGTCTCAGGGATCAGATAAGACGGGCAGCAGTCTCGGCGATGTCGAATATCGCAGAAGGATTTGAACGTGGTGGTGATATGGAGTTCCGACAGTTTCTGGCCATCGCCAAAGGCTCTGCTGGTGAAGTAAAGGCCCAGCTCTATGTGGCACTCGACGCACAATTCATTTCTCTAGAGGAATTTGACAGCCTGTATGCCCTGGCGCAAGAAGTCGGTCAACTGATTGGTGGCTTGATGCGATATCTGTCTTCTTCCGGCTATAAGGGGAGCAAATTCAAATGAAGTCTGGAGTCCAACGTCTCGGGTCATACCAGGTATTTCGGTGACTTCGGACTCGGGACTCAAGACCCGGGGCCCGAGACTCAGGGCCCGAGACTCAGGCCCTCTCTATATCGAGCGCTTTTGACCGGATCTGTCAATCTCCTGGATTATACAATACACAGTTGGAAGGTGAAAAAATGGTTGATCGATTAAATACTGGGAGGACTGATTAGTTTTAGAGGAACCTTCAAAGGCAATCTCTGACATTGAGATTTAAAGCAAAAGCGAGAGCAGATAGTGGAATGCCGTTATCTACCGGCCATCCCTTGGTGGATGTGGGCCTTGCCACAGTTACGGCCTTTGATGGCAAGAAGAGACCCGAGGATCTGAACAAACAAGACTTTGACGCCATAGCAGACTTACATGGCCTAGAACTACGTGGTAAACCCACTGAAGTCGTTTCTGACCATGGCATTATCGGATAGCGGACTTACTTTTAGCTCCTCTCAGGCGGTGTTTAAAGCTTCTTTTTGTGCTCAGGACGCAGGAACAGTGATAACCTGGATAAAATTTGATCCAGTTGGGGCAAGATAAGAGTTGATTCAATATGTTGGTTTCGACAGCAAAATAGTTTTTCGAAGCTAATCCAATGCAATTGTATCCATTTCAACAACAAGCATGCGATTTGATCTTATCCGGCAGGTCTGTGGTTCTCCAGGCACCGACGGGTGCCGGTAAGACGCGCGCCGCCCTTTATCCTTTTTTCCTGGCCTGGGAGCGCGGCCAGGATTTCCCCCGCAAGTGTATCTATTCCGTGCCGCTGAGGGTGTTGGCCAACCAGTTCTGGGACGAATACACGGACCGCAGGCGCCATTGCGGCCTCACTCGCCCCATGGATGTGACGGTCCAGACCGGCGCCCGCCCTGAGGACCCACGCCTTGAGGGCAACCTGATCTTTACTACCATCGACCAGACACTGAGCAACTTTCTCAACATCCCCTACTCCCTGAGCCTGGGGCAGGGCAACCTCAACGCCGGGGCCATACTCTCCTCCTACCTGATCTTTGATGAGCTCCACCTCTTTGACCCTGACTCCAGCTTGCCGACTACAATCCATCTCCTGCGGCTGCTTCGCGGCATCGTCCCGTTCATCGCCATGAGCGCCACGCTCTCTGGGGAGATGATCGAAGCTCTGTCCCGGGAGTTGGATGCCGAGCCGCTGGTGCTCCCTCCGGAGGACCTCGCCGCCATCCCCTCGCAGCAGAAAACACGCCGCGTGCATACCGTGGAGGCCGGGCTGATGGCCGAGTTAGCAACCTACTTTTCGCTGGAGGGCAGTTGAGGAAACGGGAATGAATTTCCAAAAGATTTGGGAATGAGGCTTAAGATAGGGAGGAAGGTTCTTAGTACAATGTACAATGAATGTGTACCTCAATTCATAGGGGGAGGTCAGGAATGGCTAAAGCACGAAGGCTGACGATAACACTGGAAGCGCTGATGTCGGTAGTTTTGGGAGGTGGGCATCTGCTAACTCGATCCTGCAGAGGAGGCCACTATGGAACAAAATGAACATTGGGTCCTCCTTCATGGCGATGTGGACACTATCAAAGATTTCGTTTTCGAGACATCTTCCCTGCCTCAGATTCGCGGTGGCAGCCAGTTGTTGCTGGAATGCGAAGACGAGGTCACGAAAAAAGTCGAAACGCTCGGCGGCGAGAAAATCTACTGTTCAGGGGGCAGCTTCCTCTTCGAGATCCCTGCAGATAAAGTTGGGGCAGCGAAGGGAGATATTGAAAACATCTACCTGGAGCGCACGCTGGCAGCAACGGTAACGATAGCCCACGAAAGTGGCTCATCGCTCCCTGATCCCCAAAACACTCCCCAAGAGGGATGGGCCAAACGGCTCTGGGATGCCCATCAACAGGTTCAACAGAGCGGCGATTTTGCCCGACGGGTGGCCTTTCTCAGCGCCCACGTCCGCAAGGCGAAGAACCAAAAGCGCAGCTCCCCCTTCTTCGAGGCCTTTCCCTTCGGCAAGCGGTGTGATGCCTGCGGCAAACGCGTCACCCTGGAAGAGATTACCCGTCGGGAGCCGGAGGAGCAAGAACGGGAGGAGTTGGTAGCCCTGTGTGCGGTTTGTCTGCAACGGCACAGGACAGGGGTGCGGAGTGGTAAGCAGCATGTTCGGGGCCGATTTAATGAGCGTTTTTCTCATCAATACGCCCCGACAGCCAATCATCCTCCGGATCTCGATCACCTGGTGAGAAGCGCCCGCCGCAGTTATGTGGCCTTCCTCTACGCCGATGGGAATGACATCGGTCGGTTGTTGCAACAGGTCCGCAGCAAAGAGGAATTCGCGGCCCTCTCCAGGGCGCTGGAAGAGGGAACCCAACAAGCTTTGTTTAAGGCCTTGCAGCAGGCGTGCGGTCAAGAACTACAAAAGAACAATGGGTACTGGCCTTTTGAAATCGTCAATGTCGGCGGCGACGATGTGACGCTCTTGATTCAGGCAGGCTACGCCTGGGAAGTTGCGGTGAAATTCCTGGAAGAATTCGAGGCACGGATTAAGGTCCTTGTGATGGACACACTGGGCTACTGGCTGGAAGGTTGGCCGGAGAAGATCACGGCCTCCTGTGGCATCGCGATTGCTGATGTCAAACACCCGGTTCGCTACCTGGAGTATCTGGCCAGCGATCTGCTCAAGAGGGCGAAGCGGGAGGCCAAAGCGAGTGCAGAACGTCCCCAGAGTGCAGTAACATTTCTCTGGCTGCCTAACCCGGTCGCCGCAGAGAAGGCAGAGCCTCTGATGAGTTACTATCAGCGTGGGGATAATAGGCTCACAGCCAGGCCGTATACCCTTGAACGGGCCGAAAAACTCACACATCTGGTTCAAGAAGCATCCCAATGGCCCAGGGTGCGGGCGTTGCGCCACCGGTGGGGTGAAGCCTTGGACAGGGGGATGTTGGTCTCACTGAACACGGTCTATTACGATATTGCACGTAGGGGAGATGAGGATCGTGTCCAGTTAACCCGTTTCTTGTCGGAAGTGGGCAGATCGGCGGAGCAACAGGGATATTGGACAACTCCGCCGGGCCCTCTCTGGCAGCTTTTTGAGAAAGACAACAAAAAACCCGGCTTCAGAACCGCCTTGCTCGACGTGTTGGAACTGGCCGAATTGCGTGCGATGCGGCCGGATGTGCCAGAAGAGGAGGAACGCTGATGCAGCACCTGCGCTTGGAATTGCATTTCATTTTGGATACCGCCTTTCATACCACTGGAAATCGCTGGCGCTGGGGGGCGGACAAGGCGCTGGCGATGGCGCCTGACGACACCTATGTCATCCCCGCCACCACCCTAAAAGGGACCTTGCGGGACCGGGCCGAGATGCTCCTGCGCACCTGGGGACAAGACGTGTGCAGCGGGCCGACACCGAACACGATGTGCTCCGAACCGGACCGGCTTTGTCCCGTCTGCCAGGTTTTCGGGAATCCGCGTTTCCCTTCACCACTTTGCTTTCAGGATGGACGATTCGAGCCAGATGTAGTGGCCCAGATCCGCAGTGGGATTTCCATCAGTCGCCAGCGGCACGCTGCCCTGCCAAGACGCCTGTTCTTTGTCGAAACCACTTCACCAGGCCCGCTGGAAGCCATAGCAATCTGCGAAGGATACTTCCCGAACCGGGAGAGCGCCCTGCTAGGCTGTGCGCTGGTCATCTTGGCCGCGCAATGGATGCCCGCCGTCGGTGGGGGGCGCACGCGAGGCCTGGGATGGATAGAGAAAATAAAGGTTGAGGTTACTCTGAACAGTGAGCCGGTTCCTCAACAACAATTGGAAACGCTCTGGCGTGAATGGTCAGGAGGGCACAATGTGGCTGAAGATTAAACCGGAAGTGCCTTTGATTCTGGGCGACGTACGGGCCGGTTCTCAGTTCTTGAGTTCGATCCATTACATCCCAGGCCGGGTGCTCCGAGGCGCTTGGGCGGAATGGCTTCAGGCTCAAGATCAGCAGAACATCCTGCCCACTGTCGAACGCGTGCGTATCGGGAACTTCTTCCCTACGACCGAGTGGCGTCCGATACGCTACACGTTTCCACTGCCACTTAGCGCTCTGACGTGCAAACGGAAGAGCGGCTTTCTTAGAGAGCCGCATAAAGAGAACCCGGGCCACGGTGTCGTGGACACACTGTTACCTCAACTGGCCTATTCGCTTCTGGAAGAGGCGGGTGCTCGCTTCTCCGTCCCCTTCGCTTTGACCTGTATCGAATGTGGCGACCGGATGGAACCGGCGGGCGGCTTCTACACCCTCTACCGAGATGGCTCCACTGAGCGCTACGCTCAGATACAACTGCGCTACCACGCACAGACCAAAGTAGGCCTCAGCCGGCACCGTCGCGCCGCCGTAGAGCAGATGTTGTACACGGCGAGCGCATTGAGCCCGAGGGTGAAATCTCTGCAAGAGGAAGATGAGACGACTGCACTGATCTTCATGGGGCGTGTGCACGGCGAGAGAGAGGATGTGGAAGCCCTGATAGACGCCGTCAACCACGTCGCCATCGGTGCGCTTCACACCCGGGGCTATGGCCGCGTGAGAGCGGAAGAAGCCGATGTGGAAGGTTTCCCGGGCATTAAAGAGCGGGTGACGCGGTTCAAGGAGACGCTGGCTCATTGCTGGCAAGACCTGAAGCGATTGGCTGTCAATGCTGAAGATCTGCCTGAGGGGCCAGAAGGCATCTACTTCTCTGTAGACCTGCTGAGTCCCGGCGTATTCCGGCAAGGCGGCGTGCCCGGCCTGGTGCCCACGCTGCACATCAACGGCCAGGCGCTGGAGCCGGTGTTCTGGATGACGCGGCCCGACTTGGCCAGCGGCTGGTCGGCGGGCTGGGGGCTGCCTAAACCCACAAACCTGGCCGCCCGGATGGGCAGCACCTACGTATACCGCTGGGAAGGAGACCCGAAACCCCTTATCACCGCTTTAGAGCATCTGGAGCGCCGGGGCATCGGTGAACGATGTGACGAGGGCTTTGGCGAGTGTTTGATTTGCCATCCATTTCATCAGGAGGTAGAGGAAAAATGAGAAAGCTCAAGGCAACGATTCGCCAACGGATCGCGGCGCAGGATGACCAATGGGTCCAAGCGGCAGAATCTTTGGCCCAAAGTTTGTGGAACAGCCTGGAGAAAAGCGAGAGAAAAGATGGCAAAGTCGGTCAGCTTCGCAATATCCTGGATATTGCCGAATCCAGCGACTCCTGGGAAGCCCTGAAGCTGTTCATACGCTATCAAGCGGCTCGCGGACAACTAGGAAAAAAGAAGGGACGGCAGTGGGCAGAGGGTACTATCCAGCAATTGGAGGCTCTGCACAACAAGGCCCAAGCAATAGCGGACAGCGAGCCCGGCGTGGATCCCAAAGTCGTCCACATAGAAATCGTCTCCCGCGTGCTCGGCTACGCCGTTCGCTGGCACGTGTGGGACGTGAAAGGAGCCGGACAATGAGCGTCTTCGACCGTTTTCAGAACCAGACCCGAATCCAGGCCATCTTAGAGATGCACACGGCCTTGTCGGTGGGAAGCCGTGGCTCGCTGGAGCCCACGGGAACCGACCTGCCGGTGATGAAAGGCCCAGACGGCGTGCCCTTTATCCCGGGATCTTCCATCAAGGGCGCTTTCCGAGCGCTGGCCGAGCGCATTCTGCGCACCTTTACAGACCAGTTTGACATTGAAAGGTGTGAAAACGGAGACCCTGTTATCTGGGCCTGTGATCCGCTAGACAAGCCTTGTGTCCCGGAAAGAAGTCGGGATGACCGAGTAGGGAAAGAGGAACTGTGGCGCGAAGCGGTAGAAAGGGAGCGCCGTGGAGAGGGTTCCGCTGATGCCATTTTCGCTCAAGAGCTATGGAATCACAGTTGCACTGCCTGCCGGCTCTTCGGCTCGCCCTGGTTCGCTGGACGGGTGGCCTTCAAGGACGCTTTTCTGCTGAATGGCGATGAACTGCCGGTGGTCACCCAAATCCGCGATGGTGTGGGCATTGACCGGGACCTGGGTGCCGCCCGCAGCGGAGTCAAGTACGACTTTGAAGTGGTAGTCCCTGGGGCGCGTTTCGGTTTGGAAATCCTGATGGAGAACGTAGACGACTGGGAACTGGGATTCCTACTCACCATGCTGCGTCTGTGGGAGGACGGCAACCTGGCGCTCGGCGGGAAGGTCACTCGCGGCCCCGGATGGGGCAAACTAGTGGACACCCAACTGCGACGGCTGGACCAGAACACCTTGCTGGACTACTTGCTTCAGGGACAGCAGGAACCTGCGGAGCCGACCGTTTTCATTACGGCATTTCAAGAACACATCGCCAACGCCCTGAAGCAGAACGGGAGGGAGAACGATGCATAGGACCCGCTACAATGCCTTGCGTTTAGCATTGGCCATCAGCCCCCGTGGCCCCTTGCTGGTCAAGGCGGGCGGTACTTCTGCTAACCCCACCTTGCCGGATATGCAGTTCGTGCGTACCTACCATCCTAAGAAGGGCGAGACGGTTTACATTCCCGGCTCATCCATCAAGGGCGTGGTGCGTGGCTTCGTGGAGAAGGCCCTGCGCACCGTGGATCCACACCCTGATCAACCAGGACCAAAGCATCACGATGATTGGCGGTGGGCCTGTGCGACTTTTGAAGCCAAGGAAGAGGAACGCAAGGACAAAATAAAATGGAATTGCCCAAGATTTCTGGATGAAGTGAGAGAAAAGATGGGGCGTGAGCTGCTTTCCTGGGAAATCTATGCCAATTCCTGCGGTGCCTGCCGCATTTTCGGTCATACCCGTCTACGCGGTCGGGCGGCCTTTACCGACCTGATCCCAACCGACGAAGTAGCCACCGAAATCCGGTACGGCGTGGCCATCTCCCGCCTGACCCACGCCGTGGCCCACGGCCCCTTTGAGATGGAAGCCGCGGTGACCGGAACCTTTAAAGGTCACCTGGTGCTGGAGAACTATGAAATCTGGCAGTTGGGACTGCTGGCTTCGGCCCTGGAGGCGATGAATCAAGGGTTGGTGAAGGTGGGCTTCGGCAAGAACCGGGGCTTCGGTGAGGTGGAGGTGACGGTAACAGAGGCGCGAATGGATGAAGTCGCTACCGCGGCGGACATGTCGGTGCTGCGGGGGTTGGGTGCCTTTGGCAACGGAAGCCAGCAGCAGGATTATGGCCTTTCCCCACCGGAGATGATGGAGGGATTGCCCGATCCGAAAAAGCGCGCCGATCTGGGCATCTACAGCCGTCGCATTTACGACACCAAGGGCTGGCAGGTCATCGCACGAAAGGCGATCGCCGCGTTGAGCACAGGATGAGGGAGGACCCGATGGCAAGACAACAGGTGTATGCCTACTCCCTGGAAGGCTCCGTCGAAGACTTGAAGCAGTGGACGGAGGAATACCTTGGAACCTCAATGTGGCACTGGGTGGCCGATCCCGCGAGGCTGGAGGTGGGCGAAGGTCTGCCGATAGACTGGAAAGACCAGGGCTCTGCCTTCAACGAATGGGGTGAATTGCGCTGGTGGTGCCACAAGGATACCTACGAAGCCCTGCTGGTCACCGAACAGACCGCAACAGGCTTGACCCCGCTCCCCGGCTTGTGGCAGGCGGAAATCCAGTCCGTCTTCTTGCAGAACCTGCGAGAACAGCGTGTGAACCCGAATTTCGTGGCCTATCCGGGGGGAAATGCTGCCGGGAAGATAGAAGTGCGGGTATGTTATCGAGACGGCACAGCGACCCTGGTCAGCCTGCGCAAGTTCTTGCCAGAATGAGGAGAAATGAGCAATGGCCCGACGTAGAAGACCACAACCGACAGAGCCCAAGCCGTTTTTTTCGATTTCGATTCAAGGGAAGCCGAGACCAAAAAAAGAAGAACCTACTCCTCACGACCGCTTTAGCGAATGGAGCGGACGAATAGAGTTGGAGATCGAGGTGCTCTCCGATTACCTGTACGTAGGCAGCGGGAATTTCGACCTGTTTCCTCTGCAAAGACAGGACCAGGCTCGCTACACCATTGCCCGGCGCAACGGCGAACTGGTAATTCCTGGTACCGGCATCAAAGGCGCGGTGAGAAGCGTGGTGGAGGCCATCTCCAATTCATGCGTGCGGCTGTCAGCGCGAAGAGAAAGGGGGCCGGGGTCTCATCGCCCTTGCAGCGACCCAAGCCGGTTGTGCCCGGCGTGTCGCCTGTTCGGCACCACTGGCTACCGGGGCCGGGCGCACTTCTCCGACGCTGTGCCTCTGGGAAATGTGGAGACAACTACCATCAAGATTGCCGATCTGTGGCCCCCGCGCATTACCAGGGAGCGCAAGTTTTACCAGACCAAGGCTTTCCAGCCGCAGGACATGCGCCCTCAGAAAAACTACCGTTTCCTGGAGGTAGTACCCAAGGGAGCATACTTCAAAACCACGCTGTTTTTCGAGAACGCCACAACCGCCGAGATGGGTGTGTTAGTACGCGCTTTGGGACTGGCTTTGCACCCGGAAGAAGAGGGCAGCGAGGTTTACGCCTTCCCCATCAAAATCGGCGGCGCCAAGCCCCGCTGCCTGGGCAGTGTGCGTTTTCATCCGAAGAGGATTCAGGTGCTGTCCGCAACCGGCGACAGCCTGTTCCAGTCTCTGCTCACCGGCGGATATTCTCAGGGCATCAAGGCTCAGTTGCTGGAATGGCTGGCTAACACGTCATTGCTCGATCAAGAGGCCTGGACGGAGTTTCGGGAGAAAGCAAAGCCACAAACGGACGCGCCGTGTCCCAAGGAGATCTACTGATGGTCAGTGTGGATGAGCAGATTCAACTGGCGGAACAGATTGCCAAACAGTTGCCAGAGGTCACCCGCAATGAGTGGGTGCGCTGGATGCAGGTCGCCAACCAGCGTGGTCTGGATTACGCGATTCGCTATGCAGAACGGCTCTCCGCGGATCCCACGATGCGCCCGGCTATCCAGCGAGCCAATCGGTTGATTGCACGAGCCGTTCGGTCCCACCAGCAAGCCTTAAAGCGTTTAGACCGAAAGAGCCAGGAAGCCGTCCTGGGATATGTCGCGTGGTTGTTGAAGATCGGCGCTCTACGTGGATCTTTACGTGCCTGATGGAGTGTAGCCATGCGATTCGTGTTCGACACCAGCGTGCTCGTGGACTACTTGCGAGACGACGAAATGGCTGCTAATGCCCTGTTTGTGGCTACGGAAAAGGGGAACGTGTTCATCAGCCTGATCAGCTTTATGGAGCTATGGCTCTCGCACAACAGGAGCAACGCGGAGATCCAAGAGGAAATAGCGGCATTACAAGAACTGTGTAAGAGATTGGAAATCAGAATCGTCCCATGCACACACCGCTCGCAACAACAGGCTCTGGCTTTACTGGAGCGCAATCGTTCTCCGTTGGGAAGGAATGCCCTGCCGGATAGCCTGATCATAGCCACAGGAATAACTCGGCGGGCCTACTTAGTGACAAGAGATGGGCATTGGTTTGATGTTGCTGGGAGTACACGGGAACTTCGAGTGCTATCGCCAGAAGAACTGGTGGAGGAGCTCTGACAATGGCAAGAAAACTCCTCATCGCCACCCTGGGCACCGCACCCGCCGTCATCACTGAAGCCATTGACCTGCTGACCGAGCAAAACGTCCGGCCGGATGGGGTGCAGTTGCTCACCACAATGGATTCAGACGTTCAAGAAAGCTGCAACCTGTTGCTTGAGCACCTACCTGCTCACGATGGCATCGCCTGGGTCGACCCGGTTCCTATTGCTGCCTACGGGGATATGGATACCCCAGATGCCGCAGTCGAGTTTATGCAGGTGGCCTGCCGCCTTTTGAAAACGTATCGGGATGCCGGTTACCGCCTTTTCGTGAGCATTGCCGGTGGCAGGAAGGCCATGTCGGCCCTGCTGGCCCTGGGCGTCCAGTTTTACGGCGCAGAGCGGTTGTTCCACGTGTGGGTTCCGCCGTGGATTGAAGCGGAGGGCGAGATCACCAATCTACGGAAGTGGAAGGACTTCCCGGACAAGATCAACGAAGCATTGCATCCATCGTTGGATGTAGAGGAAAGCGATCGCCCCCGCATTGTGGATTTGCCCTTCATTGGCCTGTTCCCACTGTTGAACGACATCCGGGCAGCTCTACAGGGGGAAGCAGCACCCCCAAGGGAAATCAAGCAACTGCTGATTGCAAACGCACTCTTGACAGGTCAGGGGGAGCCAACTCCGATGGGCCAAACGGTTGCTGTCATCCTGGAGGGTGTAGAAGGCCTGCCGCCGGCCCGTCAGGAAGAGTGCAAGGTGTCCATCGCCAAACATCACTTTTCCAACAGGTTGGAACGCTTTGCCTGGGAACTGTGTGGACGTTTCCCTTACGTCACCAAGATTCGCAGCGGTGAATGGCGGAGCGGTGAGGGCAAGGTGAAAGTAGAGTCTCCCAACATCATCCGCGTCTTTGCACCGCTGGGAACCGATTTCCCCTTGCAACTTATCCTAACCACCACGGCCACCAGCGAGGGGCAACTGGAGGCGGCAAGGCGGGACGTTGAGCGGTATCTCCGGAGGAGAAGATAAGAAATGGGCGTCTACCACCTTATGGGCCTCGGCCGCTCCGCGGGCACCGTCATCGGGCCATTGACCTATTTGGCTCACCGTTACGAGCGCTGGAATGCCGATGACCGGCGCTTCTTCGCCCGCTCCGGTGAGGCCCGTCAGCGCCAGGCCGGCGTAAAGGTCGGCGATGTGCAGGCACTGGTCCTTTTCACCACGCCGGAAGTGCTGAGTGGCCAGGTCGCGGCCATTGGCTATGTGGACAACCAACGGGGCGAAATCGCAAAGGGCCCCGCAAAAGACGGCGGGCGAATGAAAGAAATCCTGCGGGACCTGCTCTGCCGCGAATGGCCGGCCATCAGTGGTGGGCGCACCGTCGGCACCATCTTCTGGTGCGAAGTGGACCGCCGGGACATCCGCACCACCTACGAGAGAGTTATCCAGGTCGTGGCTGCGCTGGCTGGAGTCGGTGGTCAGGGAAAGGAGATGTGGGCCAACCTGACCGGCGGCAACAACGTCATCAACGCCGCCCTGGAACTGGCCGCCATACTCTCAGGCGACGTGGCCCGGATTTACTACGTCCAGGCCGAGAACCCCGAGGCCGAAAAATGCGTGCGCTACACCGCCGAGAACGGCTATTGGGTGGAGTTGCCGGTGATGCCGCTGGCATTGGGCCGACTGAGCCAGGCCATCATTAATCTGCTGGCAAATCAGGGTGCGCTCGACCTGAAGAACCTGTACAGCCTCCTGAAGAACGACTACTGGGACCTGAGCCGGGGGCTCACATCAGAGGAGGTACTGCGGGAGGAATACCTCTCTCCGATCTGGAAACAGGGCCTCATTGCTGAAACCCCCGATGGCTATGTCGTCGGCCCCCAGTGGGAGGTGATCCAGCCTTATCAGGAGGTTCTGAAAAAGGCTCTCGAAAACCCTGTGCCTATCGAGCAATTGGCAAAACAGCAACCTTGGCTCGAGAAAGAAAAGCTTCCTCTGACCTAAACAAGAGGGAACACATTGTCATCACCTATTCTAGCGAAGATCTTTACCGGAGGTAGATGTCTATGATTATTCTCAACTTCTCCCACCCCCTCACCCCAGACCAGCTACAGCAGGTGGAAACATTCACCGGCCAGGAGGTGGAGCAGGTGATGGAAGTCAATAGCCACATACACCCCCAGGGGGATATTTTACCTCAGGTGGTCAGGATGGCCGATGAGTGTGCTCTTTCACCTGCTGAGTGGCAGACTCTTCCCCTGTTGGTGAATCCACCGTCACTGAACTTTGTGGCCGTGGCCCTATTGGCGGAACTTCATGGGAGGTGTGGATACTTTCCTGCCCATTTGCGATTGAGGCCGGTGTCGGGCGCCATGCCACCTCGGTATGAAGTGGCAGAAATATTGGATTTGCAGGCGTTGCGCGAGGCTGCGCGGCAAAACAGGTGGCGACCATGACGCTGAAGAGAGAGGGGCTGGACCAGTGTAATCAATCATGAAAGGAAAATGTAATGAACCGTTCTCGTGACTGGTGGATTCAGGCCCAGGCGGATTTGCGCCATGCCCAAAACGCCCTGGAAGATGGCGATTACGACTGGGCCTGCTTTGCTGCCCACCAGGCGGCGGAAAAGGCCTTGAAGGCCATTTTTGAACAACGCCAGCAAAAGGTGTGGGGCCACTCCGTGACCCGTATGTTGCAGGTATTGCAGGAAGAGGGTGTTACTGTTGGCGATGACCTTTTGGATGCCGCCAGGACCCTGGATAAACATTACATCCCCACCCGCTATCCTAACGGTCTTGAACAGGGCGCACCCACCGAGTTCTACACCAGAAAGGAAGCCGAGGATGCCATCAGCTATTCGCAAAAAATCCTACGGTTCAGTGACCATCTACTCGGTGGATAAGGAGCTGGTCACCCAGGCACTAAACGGGTTTGTGGCCGCCTGCCGGCAGCGGCCGGAAGTATTGGCCGTGGTACTTTTTGGCTCCTTTGCGGGGAATTGGTTTGGAGTGGGCAGCGACGTGGACATCTTGATCATTCTTGAGGACAGCCCGTTACCATTCCTGCACCGCCTCCCGTTATATCAACCGGCAAGTTTTCCGTTGGATGTTGATGTCTTTCCATATACCTGGAAGGAAGTCCAAGCCGGACAAGCAGTTGCCAGAGAGGCACTGAGCACCGGCCGCGTCTTGTGGCAGCGGGAAGGCGTGGATCTGACCTCCAGCTTTGAACCGGCATGGAATGGCGAAGGACAAAGACCGTCACCCCGCAGCCGATGAGTCTAGCCTTTTCCGGCCCGGCTTTTCTGAGGCTCATTAGTTCATTGACCCAAAGGAGGTGATGAAATGCCGTCTTTTACCGGTCATCCCCTGGTGGATGTGGTGGATGTGGGCCTTGCCACGATTACGGCCTTTGCTGGCAAGACGAGACCCGAGGATCTGAGCGAACAAGACTATGACGCCATAGCAGACTACATGGCCCAGAACTACGTGGTAAATCCACTGAAGTCGTTTCTGACCGTGGCTTTTCCCAACAGCGGGTTTACTCAGCCAGCCTTTGAGAAGACTCCTGAAAGGCGGGAAGCCTATGCTGAGCGGGTTTTGAGGGGCTACAGAAGAAGGACTCCTGCTCTTTCCGGCGAGCGGTGCGTATTCACAGGACTCCCACCGATAGGCTTGGCACTCGATGACAAGAATAAACTGCCGCCCGGAAGGGCCTTCAGGCAACACATTCCCATGGTTACAGGGGAAGACGTCATCAATTTTCACCCTTACGGCGATGCAGGTATCCCGGTCTCAGGGATAGCCCTCCTGGCGATCCAGGCATTCCCGCTTGGCTGCTCCAAGGTGGCAGGGAAACTGCTGGCAGTGCACAGTGATGACGAAGACCTGATGGTATGTTTCGCCAAACGGTTTCTTCAAGCCAACCGCAAGCACATTCTTGCAGCCCAGGCAGCGGAGTTGAAAAAACTTCCAGAACCCACTCATAGGGTAGGGACCTTGCTAGTGGGAAGCCTCTTGGAAATCGAAGACGAACGCCTTGCCACCGGCCGTGACCCTGAAATCCCGGCCTCTGTCACAGCATATCATCTGAGCAACAGCGGCCAGGGTGTGGATCTCTCTATCTATCACCTACCCCTGGAGGTGGGAGGCTTTCTACGGCTGGCTTTGACTCCTCGATATCGGCAGCAATGGGATAAGATCAGGCAGCGAGGGTGGGAAATAGTGGCAGCCCGCAAGAAGGCGAAGAAGGGATCGGCGGAGCCTGAACCGCCCAGCTATAACACGCTGTATGAAGATCTGCTCCGGTTGCCAGACAATACTTCTGTATTTATCCGCACCTATTTCTTGAGAACACCGCAGCGAACACGAAGACCGGGTGATCCACGAGCCGAATACTCCATCCGGGGTGAGACGGACTTGATATCGTGGCCCCTGACAGAACAATTCCTAAGAAAGGTGGTGCTTATGGATCAGGTTAGAATCAATCATATCAGGACGTTGGGGGATAGGCTTGCCCATTATGTAAAGGAGGAGAACGATCGGCGTTTCTTCCACACCTTTTTGACCACGAACCGGTATACGGATCTACGGCTGGCCCTTATTAAAGCAGGGCATGCAAGAGTCCGTAAGGGCCAGGCGCCGCTTATCACTTTTGATCAATTTATAGCCGTATTCGAACAAGGCGAAAACTTGCCGCAACAGGATTGGAGGTTTGCCCGCGACCTTGTGCTCATTCGTATGATCGAACAATTATACCAGAGCGGCTGGGTCAAGGAGCATGCAGATGAACTGGGAGAGGTTGAAGATAGCGCTGAAGCTATCAATAGCTAGATGAAGGCATAAAACTATTTGCAGAGGAGGTTAGGGTAATGGCTTTTGTTACTGGAATGTTTCTTATTGATGCACCTGCTTCGGCTTTGAACAACCTGGGGCAGATACCAGGTTCCCGAACGGACAATACGGTAGGAGTAAAGATAATTCCCACAAGGGAGGGAGGGTACCCTTACGTTTCAGCCCAGGCGTTCCGTTACTGGCTGCGCAAGACACTGGAACACGGAGAGTGGGGATGGGTGGCCGCACCGGTCTACAGAGAAGCGAAAGTGGCTTACACGGACGCCAACCCATTGAAGTACTGGGACGACGACCTGTTTGGTTACATGCGAGCGCCGTCCAAACGTGAATCAGCAAGGGCGGCAAGGGAGGCGGATGAGTCTCGTGCTGGCGAGACCCCCACCAAGGAAACGGTGACCCGGATCTCTCCCTTCAGGGTGAGTACCCTGGTATCATTGGCTCCCACCGGAGTGGTAGATGACTTCGGGGTCATGAGCCGCCAAGAGGGAGACCCTGTGCCCCATGAGCATCAGTTCTACAGGACAACCCTTAAGGGGCTCTTTTCTCTGGACCTTCATGCCGTGGGTACCTTCACCTACAGGCAGAAGACCGGGTATCTTAACCTCGATGAGGAAAGAGAAAAGGAGGCAAAAGAGAAGGAGCTTGAGCACCTGGTGGAGGAAAAGGCATTCAGGGTTCCTTTGAGCGAGAGAATCAGCCGCATAACTGCACTCTTCGAGGGGCTGGCGCATCTGGATGGCGGAGCCAAGCAAACAATTCACTACACTGACGTGAGCCCTAGGCTGGTGATCATGGCCGTCACTAAAGGGGGCAACCACGTGTTCGGGCATGTAGTGGACGCGGATGTGCGACACCGTCCAGTAATGAAGATAGAGGCCCTTCGCGAATCGCTGGACGTGTTTGCCGATGACATCCTCTCTCAGGTGTACGTAGGCTGGACCAAGGGGTATCTGGATGGGGAGCGAGCCCGTTTTACAGAGGCACTGTCCGAAGGAGGTATACTTGCGGATTTCAAGGAGCGCATAAAGGTCTCACATCCACGACAGGCCTTTCAGGCGATTGCGGCTACGTTTCAGAATGAACAGAACAGTGGGTGGTTTTCTTAATAGAAAGGCCAGCTTCTCTTACAGGGAGACTTAGACGAACAGGAGTAAGGCATGGAGGTTTTGAAGATTGTGGCGGAAGGGGTAACCACCTCTTTCCGGTATCCTCACTTCATGCAAGGTATTCAGCCCAC
The DNA here is from genome assembly GCA_019309045.1 of Deltaproteobacteria bacterium. Lineage (NCBI taxonomy): Bacteria > Pseudomonadati > Myxococcota > Myxococcia > Deltaproteobacteria bacterium. The sequence continues at coordinate 34,152 of JAFDGZ010000036.1, forward strand.
GTTCAGAATGCCCCCTCCCGCAACCATATATGGGCATGTTTGCAGCGCCTTAGGGGAATGGTTCGATCCGACAGGTATTATGTTTGGCGTCCAATTCTACTATAAGGGCGTGTTCGAGGACATGGAGCATGTGCACATTGTAAGCCCGTCCACCGGGCGATTGCCAGGAACCAAGGTGCTGAAGGCGTTGGAAGGGAAGGTCAATCCGTTTCGGAGGGAGATACTGGCGCATCCCAGTCTGACCTTGTACATCAGCCGGCCTCAATGGCTTGATGCCTTCCGCCACCCAAGGTATGCGGTGGTGTTAGGCCGCTCTCAGGATCTGTTTACTTACCAGAAGGTTGAAGTGGTTTCCCTGGAGCCGAGAGAAAGTGCCTATTTCGAAGCTACACTTGCTCCGTATGGGTTAGCAAAGCGTACGGGCGCAGGCAGGGTTGTTACCATGCCCCGTTTCGTGGACTACCTGCGAGGCAGGGAGCCTTTTTTCGGACGATACGTAATACTGGAAAGACGGGTGCACACGCGCGATTTCCTGCTTTTTTCAGAGGATCCGGAGCCTCGGTACTGGACGGACCCTACGGGTCCTGTTGTCGATGGGGATGCTCAAGGGGTGATCTTGCACACTTGGGTTGGAGAAGATGACAGTGTCTTTCGATTGGCATGAGACCCTTGCGGAGATCTGGGCCAAGAGCCCTGTACTGGGGAGCGATAAAGGCGAGAGCCTTCGGGAACACACTTATAATTTAATGGTGCGTCTGGATGGTTTGGCGAGGCTAAGGCCCAAGCTCCAGGAGGAGTTCAACTTGCCGAGGCTTTGGCTCATACTCCAGCGCGCAGCCTGGCTTCACGACTGGGGTAAGGCAGCCCCTTCTTTCCAACTCATGCTGAGAGGCGGTCCGACCTGGCACCACCGCCACGAGGTACTGTCTCTTCTCTGGGTCGATTGGTGCTGTCATGACCTGGAGTCAACAGAGGCCACCTGGGTTGCCTCGATCGTCGTATCGCACCACAAGGAAGCTCGTGATATCTTCGAGTTGTATCCCTTTGGTCTTGCAGAGGAAGATGATCCTGTCGGAGACCTGGTATCCGAAGTTGACGTTGACACCTGTAGAATCTTGTGGGAATGGCAACGACAGCAGGCGATGACTAGCTGGACACCTAATCAGCCGGAGGGCGAAGTACCCGGTGCACCGCTCCCTCCCCCATGGGAGGAGGCCGTGGCTCGTGTAAGAAGAGAAGGGGTGGAGAGAATCAGGTTCTGGCTGGATCGATTTCGTCGTTTGGTTGCCGGGTTTGAATCAGGAAATGAATCACTTTCTCCAACTCTGGGGTTCCTTCTGCGGGGATTCATGCTCCAGGCAGATTACACGGCCTCAGCTCATGTCGCTCAAGGAGAAAGGCCTCGCCTTGAAGATGGACGCATTCTGAAAGCGTTCTCCTTGAATCAGGCTTCTCTCTATGAACACCAGGCTGCTGCAGCCAGAACCGAGGGAAACACCATTCTTATTGCTCCAACAGGTAGTGGGAAGACCGAGGCGGCGCTCCTTTGGGCCTCATGTCAGAACCGATGTCAGACGGGCATACCTCGTCTCTTTTACACCCTGCCCTATCAGGCCAGCATGAATGCGATGTTTGACCGCCTCAACGGTGCATTTTCAGGCAAGGTTGGTCTCGTCCACAGCAGGTCCCTCGCGGCATTGTATCAACGTTTCATGGATCAGAAATATTCAGTCAAGGAAGCCGGTCGACAAGCGCAATGGATGAAGGCCTTGGCAAGGCTCCACGTCCAGCCGATGGTTATTTTCAGCCCCTATCAGATGCTCAAGATTGTATACCGCCTGAAGGGCTACGAGGCCATGCTTGCCGACTATGCCCAGGGGGTCTTCGTGTTCGATGAAATCCACGCTTACGAACCGAGGCGCCTTGCCATGATCCTGGAGACCGTGAAGTATTTACGGGAGGAATGGGGTGCTCGTTTTCTGGTGATGTCGGCAACCCTTCCAGCACCTATAAGAAATCGGGTAAAACAGGCCCTTGAAAACCCGGATGTGATAACCGCCGCTCTACCCTTATATAAGGCGTTCTCTAGGCACCAGGTGAGTGTTGTCCCTGGCGACCTCTTGGAGGCAGCTAATCTGGAAAGGGCTGTTCGAGACTGGCATGGGGGCAAGAGTGTACTTGTGACGTGTAACACGGTGGCGAGGGCTCAGGCGGTGTATAGGGCGATTATGAAAAGTCCGCTTAAACCCCCAGGGGGAGAGCTGATCCTATTGCACAGCCGCTTCAACGCAAGGGACCGCTTCAGAAAAGAGCACTGCATTTTGTCTAATTTGGCTTTGGGGAGGGTTGGATCTGAACACAAAAGCGAACGTCCCGTAATGGTGGTGTCCACCCAGGTGATTGAAGTGAGTTTGAATGTAGATATGGACACCATTTACTCTGATCCTGCGCCGCTTGAGGCACTGATTCAGCGATTCGGCCGCGTCAACAGGAACCGCAGGATGCCCGTGGCTCCCGCATATGTGTTCGAAGAGCCGGCCGACGGGCAGGGAATTTATGACCCTGCCTTGATAAAGGAAGCGTTGCAAGTGCTCAATTGCAACAGCGACCGCCCGCTTGACGAGATGGGAGTGCAAGACTGGCTGGACGGAATCTATACTGGAAAGATCCTCGCAGACTGGGAAGCCTCCTATGAAAGTACCGCTACTGAATTCCGTACCGCCTTTTTGAAAACCCTGATTCCATTTGTGTCTGACCCTGAGCTGGAGGAAGCTTTTGACCGCTTGTTCGACGGGGTCGAGGTACTTCCCGCAGCGTTGGTGAAGGAATATCTGGAACTCAATGATCGAGATCCTATCGGAGCGACACAGCTGCTCATACCAATAAGATGGGGACAATATCACCTTTTGACCAAAAGAGGGCGGATTAGGCCATGTCAAGGTAAAATGCCCTCGGTGGTGGACGGCCATTATGATCCAGAGGTTGGATTGGACTTTACGAAAAACCAACAGGAGAACGTCTGAAGTGATACCCGTAGACACCTTGTGCCCCCTCTGGCACCTGAGATTTATCTTGGAGCCCACGGAGGTGATAAGGCTTCCCGGGATGAACAAGGGGATCACCGTGCGCGGGGCGTTTGGGCCATCGCTCAGGAACCTGGTTTGCGCGGACAGGCAGGCATCCTGTGACTCATGCCGGATCATGGGGCAGGCCATGTAATTGTCTTTCGCCTATTCTATCTTTTTGCGACTGTGCCTTTTTTTCGTTTGGGGGTGCGGGATGGGGTGACTGAACATGCGGCGGCCGCCATGGCGGAGCTGCAACAGAGACTTGGCGGGAGCACATTGCGCTGAGCGCGC
>JAFDGZ010000037.1 GCA_019309045.1 Deltaproteobacteria bacterium
CCAAAAAGCAGGTTATGCTAACTGCCCCGAAAAACAGAAAGGCGCGGGAAGTGGACCTTTCAGCCGCCACCATAAAAGCATTGCGTGAGCTGAAGGCGGTGCATGGCGAGGAGTATCAGGGCGCTATCTTTATAACGAAGGCAGGTAAAAGGCTTCACTACGACGTCATCAGCAGGCACTACCGCAAGATAAGGCCGCGTCCTGTAGGTTTGCATGCATTGAGGCATACATACGCTACAATGCGCATTGCCAAGGGTGATAACATTGTGGATGTAAGCAACCAGCTAGGCCACCATGATGCCGGTTTCACCTTGAGGAGATACGCTCACTGGCTGCCGCGGGCTCACAAGGCGCAGGTGGATGAACTGGACTACCTGCACCTTACGCACCCTGACCGCACCCAGGAGGAGCAAACCCGCATGGTTATGCACTAGGCGGACTATTTCATATTATGGTGACGCGTTGGCACAAGCCACTACCACCTTGCCCGAAGGAATAGAACCATGAAAGACCGCCGCAGGGATCCAGCCCACCTGCAGAGGTGGCTGACAGCTTTGCTCCTCGTACCAGTTCTGGCAGGAGTCATTGCCCTGGGACCCGGTTGGAGCGTATTGCTGCTGGTAGTCCTGGCCACAGCCGCGGCCCTGGCAGAACTCAGCGAACTCCTCCTGGCCGCGGCCAGCAGAGGGCTGCGCGCCATAACTTTTGGCCTGGGCCTCCTGTTGCCCCTGGGGGCGTATCTGGCCGGCATCAGTGGCCTGGCTGCTGCCACCGCCCTGGTTCTCTTTCTGAATATCGCCATCTTCCTGCTCCATTATCCCAGCAGAGACAACGTTATCCATTTCCTGGGCTCCACCACCTTTGCCCATCTCTACCTCTCTTTCATGCTGGCGCACATTGTTCTCCTGTACCACCTGCCAGAAGGCCGCAGTTGGGTCTTCTTCGTCCTTGCTGTCATCTTTGCCGGGGATACCGGGGCCTACTATATAGGCCACCGCTGGGGGAGACACAAACTGGCGCCCACGCTCAGTCCTGGCAAAACCATGGAGGGAGCTCTGGGCGGCCTGCTGTGCTCCCTGGTGGTGGGCTTCATTGCTGCTGAAACTTTCTTCAGCGCCCTGGAGGTGACCATCTGGCCCATGCTGCTGCTCGCCGGCGTGCTGGCGCTCGTGGGCCAGCTGGGAGATCTTATCGAGTCAATGCTAAAGCGCGTCTGTAGGGTAAAGGACGCCAGCAGACTGCTGCCAGGACATGGCGGCCTGTTGGATCGTCTCGATAGTCTGCTGTTCTCCTTTCCTTTGGCCTACTATGGCAGCCTCCTGCTCAGCCATTTCAGCAGCAGGCTGTGAGCGAACAGCACCTGTCAATAACTGGAGGAGCAGCGTGAAAAAACTGGTGATCCTGGGATCAACAGGCTCCATTGGCTGCAACACCCTCGAGGTGGTTGAACAGTTCCCGGATCGCTTCGCCGTCAGTGGGCTGGCAGCAGGCAGAAACATCGATCTTCTTGCCCGGCAGACAATTCGGCATCAGCCGCAAGCTGTGGCTGTATTCGACCATGAACTGGCTGCCGCACTCCAAGCAAGGCTGCAGGGGGTGGCTGCTCCCGAGGTGCTTGTCGGCGCCGAGGGCTATCAGCAGCTGGCGGCAAGTCCTGAGGCTGACATGGTGGTCTCAGCCATAGTGGGAGCTGCAGGGCTTCTGCCTACCTGGGCTGCCATCCAGGCGGGCAAGCAGGTGGCCCTTGCCAACAAGGAGACCCTGGTGATGGCGGGCAGCTTGATTATGGAGGAAGTCCGCAATCGCCAGGTGCGCTTGCTCCCTGTGGATAGTGAACACAGTGCAATTTTTCAGGCACTGCAGGGCCACCGTCGCCAGGATGTCAAGCGGATCCTTCTCACTGCCTCAGGTGGACCTTTTCTGCACAAGTCCATGGAGGAGCTGGCCAGGGTTACCCCGGAGCAGGCCCTCGCCCATCCCAACTGGAAGATGGGCGCCAAAATTACCATCGATTCAGCTACCTTGATGAACAAAGGCCTCGAGGTCATTGAGGCGAGCTGGCTCTTCGACATGCCGGTGGACAGGATCGTGGTGCACATTCATCCCCAGAGCATAGTCCACTCCATGGTGGAATACGTGGACGGCTCTGTCATCGCCCAACTCGGCATACCAGACATGCGTGCTCCCATTGCCTACGCCCTGGCATATCCCGAGCGGCTCCCTCTGGATCTGCCTCCTCTCGACCTCTTTGCCGTGCACAGTCTCACCTTTCAGCCGCCGGACCTCAGCCGGTTTCCCTGCCTGCAGCTGGCCTTGCAAGCATGCGACATGGGCGGCACCATGCCAGCTGTTCTCAATGCGGCGAACGAGGTGGCGGTTGAGGGCTTCCTGGAGGGCCGCATCCCCTTCATTGGCATTGCCGCATGCTTGCAGAGGGTATTGGACGAGCATCAATCCACAGCAGCGCCAGACATAGAGGCAGTGCTGGCAGCCGACGCCTGGGCCAGAGAAAAAATGGCGGAGATCCTCAAACGCATTTGAATATGGCCAGAGGAATGGTCGCCAGCCTCGTCATTCGGTCGATGGCACAGCGGTCACCCGGAGAAGTACAGAACGGCCTCAATGCTTTCGCGGCCAACAGCGCTCATTGCTGTAAAATCAGAGGCAAGCCACATTGGCAAAACCGGACAAAGTGGTTATATTAGCAAACTGTGTTATAACGTAATGGCAATCGTGGAGAACAAGGAGCAAATATTTTGGAGACTATCTGGCCAGCATTGCGGACGATGGCGGCATTCGTCGCTTCTCTCGGTATACTCATCTTCATACATGAATTTGGCCACTTTCTAGCGGCAAAACTCTTCGGCGTCACAGTTGAACGCTTCTCTCTGGGATTTGGTCCACGTCTGTTCGGCAAACAGCTTGGTGAAACCGACTATCGAATCTCTGCCTTTCCCCTGGGAGGCTACGTCAAGATGTTGGGCGAGTCTGCCGACGAGGAAATCCCACCGCACCTGCGACCCCGCTCCTTTGCCTATCAGAAGCTCAGACGCCGCATGGCCATTGTTGCTGCAGGACCCGGCTCGAATTTCCTGCTCGCCTTTCTTCTCTATACCCTTACTTTTGCATTTTTCGGCCTGGCTCGCACCACAACAGACGTGGGAGAAGTAACCCCCGACTCTCCAGCAGCTCACGCAGGACTCCGTCCTGGAGATACCATCGTGGCCATCAACTCCACCCCGGTTCACGAGTGGGGAGAACTGTCCGAACTCATCCAGAAAAGCGGTACAGAACCTATTCGCATCCGGCTCAAGCGACACAATGAGTTCTTGAGCGTGGTGGTGACGCCCAGACTTACCAAGACCAAAACCATCTTCGGGGAGGAAGTGAGCCGGCCACTCATCGGCATTGTTGCCTCGAGCAAGGTTACCGTCCAGAAGGTGGGCCCCCTGCGCGCAATTGTCTACGGCGCCGACCAGACCTGGCAGGTTACCAGGCTCACCTTCGTGGTCATAGGCAAGCTCATCAAGGGTGCTATCTCGCCCAGGACACTTGCAGGCCCCATCGGCATCGCCCAGATGTCGGGCAAGGTGGCTGAGGCCGGCCCCGTGGCCTTCTTGTCATTTCTTTCCCTGCTCAGCATCAACCTGGCAATTTTGAACTTGCTGCCTATACCGGTGCTCGATGGCGGGCATCTCCTGTTCTTCACCATTGAAGGTGTTATGGGCAAACCCCTGAGCATGAAAAAGCGGGAAGTGGCTCAGCAAGTTGGTCTCTTTTTGTTGATCGCCCTGATGGTGTTTGTGTTCTACAACGACATCTACCGGCTGGTCTATCCAGGCAAAGCCCTCCCCTAGTTTGCAGAGTTTTATCCCAGGCAGTTGCATGCCTCATTGTGCTGACATGAAAATCCTCGCAGTAGAAACATCTACGCCAGTTGGCAGCGTTGCTCTCATGGAAGCAGGGCAGCTCAGGGCCGAATACCTGGTCAATATCAGCAGGACCCATAATCAGCGTTTGCTGCCGGCTATTGATGGCATCCTGGCCCAGTGCGGTTGGCTGCTCAGCGACCTGGATGCTTTTGCCGTTGGTCTGGGACCTGGCAGTTTTACTGGTTTGCGCATCGGTCTGAGCACCATCAAGGGCTTGGCCTGGGCCACTGGCAAAGCCATGGTTGGCATCCCCACCCTGGATGCCCTGGCAGCCAATACCACACCCTCCACCTTGCCGGTTTGCCCTGTATTGGATGCCCGCAAGGGCGAAATCTATACAGCTCTCTACCGTTGGCAGGACCTCAGCCGCCTGGAGAAACAGAGCGACTACCTGGTGCTGCAGCCAGCAGAAATTGCTCAACTGGTCAGCGAGCCCACAGTTGTCCTGGGAGACGGTCTGTGCCGCTTTGCAGAGGTGCTGACTGCAGTCCTGGGGGAAAAATTGCTGCGGGCGCCCCAGCATCTCGACCATATCCGCGCCAGCGCCATTGCCTGGCTGGCAGCAGAACGTTTGCAGCGCGGCGACAGCGATGATGTGGCCGACTGCACGCCGCTCTATATTCGCGCCTCAGAGGCTGAACTGCTGCAGCGCTCGTCCCGAGCCAGCTGACTCAAGCGGGTTCACAGCGGAGGGCCACTTTCGGAAAGGCGTCCCTGCAGCCTGGTAAAGTACTGTCAAAGGGGCAGTTGACAAAAATGTCATGATTGCATAAAAGTAGAGGTTATTCTTAGAGTGACTATGAAGACATCTGGAGATATACCATTAGAATTGCCCAGTCCGAGGTGAAGCATGGAAAAATGGGACGAGGAATTGATAGCCCAACTTCTCCCCCAGAATGAAGAATTGCGCAAATACGTGGAGCAGCACCACAGGTATGAAGAGCAGCTGGAGGAGTTCAACAGTCGTCCCTACCTGACCACAGCCGAGGCCCTGGAAAAGAAGAGGCTGCAGAAGCTGAAATTGGCGGGTCGGGACAAAATAGAAGCCATTTTGGCCAAGTTCAGACAGGACGGTGAACCATGAAACTTACAGGTGCCCAGATTTTTTTCGAATGCCTCAAGGCAGAAGGCGTGGATACCATCTTCGGTTTTCCAGGCGGGGCAGTTATCGATATCTACGATGAAATGCCAAAGCACGACATACGCCATGTGCTCGTCCGGCACGAGCAGGGTGCAGCTCATATGGCCGACGGCTATGCCCGGGCTACGGGCAGAGTGGGAGTCTGTCTGGTAACTTCGGGGCCCGGCGCCACCAACACGGTGACTGGCATTGCTACCGCTTACATGGACTCCATTCCCATCGTGATCTTTACTGGCCAGGTACCCACAAGTCTCATCGGCAACGATGCCTTTCAGGAAGTTGACATCATCGGCATCAGCCGCCCCTGTACCAAGCACAACTACCTGGTAAAGGACATTGCCGATCTGGCGCGGATTATCCGGGAAGCCTTCTATCTGGCTCGCTCAGGTCGGCCAGGGCCTGTGTTGGTAGATCTCCCCAAAGATGTGATCAATGCCAAGACTGAATTCAAGTATCCTAAAAAGGTTTCTCTGCCTGGCTACCGGCCTACCTATGAAGCCCATCTGGGCCAAATCAAGCGCGCCTACGCAGCTATTGCCAAGGCCAAGAAGCCTGTTATTTACGCCGGCGGCGGCGTCATAGCCTCCAGTTGCGCCAGAGAATTGAAGCGCTTGGCGGAAACCCTCCGCTGTCCGGTAACCACCACCCTCATGGGGCTCGGAGGCTTTCCAGCGCCCCATGATTTGTGGCTGGGGATGCTGGGCATGCACGGCACCTTCAGGGCCAACATGGCGGTGGCCAATACAGATCTGCTCATAGCCATCGGCGCCCGTTTCGACGACAGGGTCACAGGCAAGCTCGACGAATTCGCCCCCAGAGCCAAGATCATCCACATTGACATAGACCCCACCTCCATCAGCAAGAATGTGCGGGTCGACATCCCAATAGTCGGCGACTGCAAGGACGCCCTCAGAAAACTCCTGCATGTGCTCGATGAAAACCGCCTCGAGGGCCTTGATGCCACAAGGAAGCCCTGGTTGGAGCAGATCCAGAAGTGGAAGGAAACCTATCCCCTCGCCTATGAACAGAGTGACCATGAAATCAAGCCGCAATACGTGGTGGAAAAACTCTATGAACTCTCGGAAGGCAAAGCCATTATTACCACTGAAGTCGGCCAGAACCAGATGTGGGCTGCCCAGTACTACCACTTTTCTGAACCGAGAACCCTGCTCACCTCTGGCGGCCTCGGCACTATGGGCTACGGCTTCCCCGCAGCCATTGGCGCCCAGATTGCCTTCCCCGATCGGCTGGTCATAGACATCGCCGGCGACGGCAGCATCCAGATGTGCATTCAGGAGTTGATCACCGCAGTGGAGAACAACCTGCCGGTAAAAGTTGCCATACTCAACAATCAGTACCTGGGTATGGTGCGCCAGTGGCAGGAACTCTTCTACAACAAGCATTACTGCGGCACCTGCATCAAGGCGGCACCGGACTTTGTCAAGTTGGCTGAGGCCTATGGAGCCCTAGGATTGCGGGCAACCAAGCCGTCTGAGGTAGAAGCGGTCATCCGGGAGGCTTTTGCTACCCCGAAGACAGTGTTCATGGATTTTGTGGTAAATCCTGAAGAGGGCGTCTATCCAATGGTACCGGCAGGCAAGGCCATGACCGAGATGCTTCTCGTTTAGGCAACCCTGGCTGCGCGAAAATCTCCATGGCTGCCCCGCTGTTTGTCTGATGCTCGATCCATTGTTGCCAGGCATTGACAGGCCCATCCACAGGCAGCAGGTTCACGGAGTGGCTTTCAGAGAACTGGCGGCAGCCTCTGATGGAGCACGCATTTCAGTTTCTGGTCGACAAGGAGAATATCAGTGAAGCACATCCTAGGTGTCCTGGTGGAAAATCAGCCCGGTGTTCTCTCCCGGGTGGCTGGACTTTTCAGCGGCAGGGGCTTCAATATCGAAAGCCTGACTGTGGCGGAAACCCTCGATCCGAAGATCTCTCGAATTACTCTGGTGACGCGCGGCAATGAGCAGATCATGGAACAGATCATCAAGCAGCTCAACAAGCTCATCAATGTCATCAAGGTTATCGATTTTTGCGACATCGACTTTGTCGAACGTGAAATGGCTCTCATCAAGGTGAAGGCAGAAGCGAGCACCCGTGCTGAAGTACTGAGAATAGTCGATATCTTCCGCGGCAAAGTTGTCGATGTGAGCCCCCACACCTACAGCGTAGAGGTGACTGGCGACGAGAAAAAAATCGAAGCCATTCTGGATCTCCTGGGTCATTTAGGCATTGTCGAAGTGGTCCGCACCGGTAAGGCGGCTATTGCCAGAAGCAAGAAGCATTAGGCAAGGTCTGCATTGGCCGTACTGACACACACCCTGTCAAACCCCACTTCATATTCGAGATGTAGCCCTTGGCGGCAGTGAGGCTTCGCAGGCTCATGTGGTCGGTTCTGGCATGTGCACAACAGACTGAATCACAATCCATGGGAGGTTCCAATGCAAATTTACTACGATGCAGATGCTGATTTGAATGTACTCGAAGGTAAGAAGATAGCTATTATTGGCTACGGCAGCCAGGGTCATGCCCAGGCCCAGAATCTGAGAGACAGCGGCCTGGACGTTATCGTTGCCGAACTGGAGGAGAGCCCCAACTACCAGCTGGCCAAAGAACATGGCTTTGAACCCACCTCTGCCAGAGAGGCTTCAAAGGTTGCCGACGTGGTTCAGATCCTGGCGCAGGATGACGTGCAAGCCAAACTGTACCGGGAGGATGTGGCAGAGAACATGACCGAGGGCAAGACTCTGGTCTTCTCTCACGGATTCAATATCCACTACGGCCAGATCCGCCCGGCACCCTATCTGGACGTGGTCATGATAGCACCGAAAGGACCAGGGCACCTGGTGCGAAGTGAATATCAAAAGGGGGCGGGAGTACCATCCCTGGTGGCCATCCACCAGGATGCCAGCGGCCAGGCACTGGCCACGGCCCTGGCCTACGCCAGAGGCCTGGGTGCCACTCGGGCGGGCGTGATTGCCACTACTTTCAAGGAAGAGACCGAAACAGATCTCTTCGGGGAACAATCAGTGCTCTGTGGCGGCGTCAGCGAACTGGTCAAGGCTGGCTTCGACACCCTGGTGGAAGCAGGCTATCAGCCGGAGATTGCCTATTTCGAGTGTCTCCATGAGCTGAAGCTGATAGTTGATCTTTTTTACCAGGGCGGCATTTCCTATATGCGCTATTCGGTGAGCGACACCGCAGAGTATGGCGACTACACCAGGGGTAAACGCATTATCACTGAAGAGACTCGGCAGGAAATGAAAAGGATACTCACAGAGGTTCAGAACGGCAAATTCGCCAGGGAATGGATTCTGGAGAATCAGGCTGGCCGGCCAGTGTTCAATGCGCTGCGGCGCATGGAAAAAGAGCATCCCATAGAGGAAGTTGGCAAGAAACTGCGCAGCATGATGCCGTGGCTCAAGTAACCATGAAGTCAGAGAAGCAGAGGAACCGCTTGCAGGCAAAGAGCAGCAATCTGCAGTGGCGGCATGGACTGGGCGTGCCCCTCGTCAGGGTAGGTCTCCCTTATATCATTGCCGCAGCTCTATTGTTCGTGGCGACCCTGGTCATTGGCTGCCCCTTTCTAACCTTTGCCGCTTTCCTGGCCACTGTATTGGTGATAAGATTCTTCCGGGACCCCGAGAGGACTCCGCCAGACATCCCCCATGCCATGGTGGCTCCAGCCGATGGCAGGGTGGTGTTTGCTGGCAGAGTTGAGCAGTGCCGGTTTCTCGATTCGGCAGCGTTGAAAATCAGCATTTTCATGACTGTCTTCGACGTGCATGTAAACCGGATGCCATTCCATGGCCAGGTCACAGGCATCCGCTATCAGAAGGGCAAATTTGTCGCAGCGAACAAAGAGCAAGCATCCAGCCGCAATGAACAGAATGCCGTGATTCAGCGGTTGCCAACCGGAGAAAGCATGGCCGTGGTGCAGGTGGCCGGCCTGGTGGCTCGCCGCATCGACTGCTGGGTGCAGCCGGCCGACAAAGTACAGCGCGGGCAACGGTTCGGCATGATCCGCTTCGGCTCCAGGCTGGACGTCTACCTGCCGGAGCATTGCCGCCTGGCTGTAACCGTCGGCCAGAAAATGAAAGCAGGGGAAAGCATCATATGTTACTACCAAAAGAAAAAAAATCACGCCGAAGCCGCAGAGAGCGGCAGGTAAAGCGAGGCATTTACGTTCTGCCCAATCTTTTTACCACGGCAAATCTGTTCTGCGGCTTCTATGGGATCGTGGCCGCCATCAACCATGACTTCAAGCTTGCGGCCATCGCCATTCTTGTCTCCTGTCTCTTTGACATCCTCGATGGCAAGGTGGCGAGGTACACTGGTTCCAACAGCCGCTTCGGCCTGGAATACGACTCACTGGCGGACCTGGTGGCATTCGGCGTGACACCTGCGGTGCTGGTCTATCTCTGGGCCTTGCAGCCATTCGGCCGCCTTGGCTGGGGAGCCGCCTTCGTTTTCGTGGCCTGCGGCGCCCTCAGATTGGCCCGCTTCAATGTGCAGGCCAATAAGGTTTCCAAGAAGTACTTTGTAGGACTGCCCATACCAGGCGCTGCCTGCATGGTTGCCACCACTGTGCTCCTTTTTTACCGCCTTGGCGGCAGCGGCCCCACCAAGCATTTCTTGCTGCTGGCCATGACCTATTTGCTGGGCTTTCTCATGGTGAGCAGCATTCCATTCAACAGTTTCAAAGAGTTGGACAGCTTTCAACAGATGCCGTTTCGAACCCTGGTTCTGGTGATTCTGCTCCTATCCGTGGTGGCGGCGCAGCCCGCCATCATGTTGTTCACCTTGATGTCGCTCTACCTCATTTCAGGCCCGGCGTCGTATGTCCGCCGACTCTTCAAGGCCCGCAGGCAGTCGCCAGCCACCCGACAGACAGAGAACAACGAAGTCACCCCGGCCAAGCGACCGCAGCAATGAAGCTCAGGGGCAGTCCGAGTGACCCGGCCGCACCCTTTGAGGCGTTCGGCAAAGGATACTGCCTCATCAGGGAGCCTTCCACACCACAGCCATCTTTGCCAGACAGCGAGGAAGCATTCTCATGGCCATGACAATCAGCGAAAAAATACTTGCCGAGCACGCCGGCCGCGACCGGGTGGAGCCGGAGGAGCTGATCGAGGTTCGCATCGACTTCGGCCTCGGCAATGACATTACTGCACCCATTGCCATTCAGCGTTTCCGAGAAGCCGGCGCTGCGAGGGTATTCGATCCGCAGAGAATTGCTCTCATACCGGATCATTTCGTACCGAACAAGGACATCAATTCCGCCATGCAGGCAAAGCAGTTGCGCGAATTTGCTCTCGAGCACAACATCCAGCACTACTTCGAAGTTGGCCGGATGGGCATCGAACACGCTCTGCTGCCGGAGAAAGGCTTGGTGCTGCCCGGGGATGTGGTCATAGGCGCAGACAGTCATACCTGCACCTATGGTGCTCTGGGGGCTTTTGCCACAGGCGTGGGCAGCACCGATCTCGCCGCGGCAATGATTACCGGTCGAATATGGTTCAAGGTGCCGCCTTCCATCAAATTCGTCTACCAGGGGCAGCTCCGTCCCTGGGTCAGCGGCAAGGATCTCATCCTCTGGACTATCGGCCAGATCGGTGCAGACGGAGCCCGCTATCGGGCCATGGAATTTACCGGTCCTGTTATAGCTGCGCTGTCAATGGACCAGCGCTTCACCATGGCCAATATGGCAATCGAAGCAGGGGCGAAAAATGGCATCATCGCCCCAGACGAAACAACCCGCGCCTATGTAGAAACACGGGCTCAGAGGAGCTACCGCTTCTATGAAAGCGATCCCGAGGCCGCATACGAACGGACGATTACCTGCGATGTCAGCCAGATTGAACCCCAGGTGGCTGTACCCCCCTCCCCTGCCAACAGCCAGCCAGTGTCTACTCTAGCTCACACAGCAGTGGATCAGGTAGTAATAGGCTCGTGTACCAACGGACGGCTCGAGGATCTCAGGATCGCTGCCAGAGTGCTGGCCGGCCGCCGGGTAGCGCCCCATGTTCGCTGCCTCATTATCCCTGCTACGCAGGCTGTCTACAGGCAGGCCATGGAAGAGGGGTTGTTCGCCGTCTTTCTGGAGGCCGAGGCAGCCATCAGCACACCCACCTGCGGCCCCTGCCTCGGCGGGCATATGGGAATCCTTGCCTCTGGCGAGCGGGCAGTGGCCACCACCAATCGAAACTTCGTCGGACGCATGGGGCACCCCGAAAGCGAAGTCTATCTGGCATCGCCGGCAGTGGCAGCAGCTTCTGCAGTGCTCGGCAGAATCGGCAGTCCGGAAGAGTTGTGACCACAAGAGACGGAGCCGCTGCCTCAGAAAAGGCCTGGCATGGCCTCAGGACCAGGAACCATTCTCAGGCGCTGGGTTGCCTGGGCGCCACCTCAGCCTGAGGACGACCCGCGGGTGATGGCCAGAGGGGCGCATGCAAAATCTTTCACGGGGAGAGACAGATGAAGCTCACTGGCAAGGCCTGGAAATTTGGAGCTGATATAGACACGGACCTCATTATCCCGGCCCGTTATCTCAACACCTCAGACCCGGGAGAGCTCGCCAAGCACTGCATGGAAGACGCTGATCCTGAATTTGCCGGTAAAGTGTTGCCTGGCGACATTATTGTTGCCGAGAGCAATTTTGGCTGCGGCTCCTCCAGGGAGCATGCCCCCATCGCCATAAAGGCTGCGGGCGTCTCCTGCGTCATTGCCGCGAGTTTTGCCAGGATTTTTTATCGCAATGCCTTCAACATGGGGCTGCCTATTCTGGAATCACCGGCTGCGGCCCGGGAAATAAGGAGCGGCGAGCAGCTGCAGGTGGATCTCAGCAGCGGTCAGATCGTCAATATCAGCCGAGACACTGTATACCAGGCCCAGCCGATTCCACCTTTCATGCAGGAGCTTCTGGACGCGGGCGGCCTCATTCCTTACGTGATGAAGACGTCTGCCAGCCGCAGCTGAGAACCCGGGCGGCTCCCGACGACAGCGGGGATTTTGACGGACATTCTCGCTGCACACGGACTGGCTGAAGCGGTCCCCAGGCACTATGCTCCCATGGTGTGTTGCACAAGGATCATCTTTGGGGAAATTACCCACAGGAGGTTTATATGGCAGCCAGCTATAGAATTGGCGTGATTCCAGGAGACGGCACCGGGCCGGAGGTTGTGGCCGAGGGTCTCAAGGCCCTGGAAGCTGCAGCGCAAAAATACAACTTCAGCTATGAACTGCTCACATATGATGTGGGCGGCGAGCGCTACCTGCGCACTGGCGAGACTCTGCCAGAGTCTGTTCTCAGTGAATTGGCCGAGGTCGATGCCATCTACCTGGGCGCCATCGGCCATCCCGAGGTAAAACCAGGCATATTGGAGCACGGCATCCTGCTCAGACTGCGCTTTGCTTTTGATCAGTATGTCAACCTGAGGCCCGTAGTCCTCTATCCGGGAGTCTGGACCCCCTTGCGCCACAAAGGGCCGGAGGACATTGACTTTGTGGTGGTTCGCGAAAACACCGAAGGTCTCTATGCGGGCTGCGGCGGCTTTTTTAAAAAGGGCACGCCCGACGAAGTGGCCATCCAGGAGTCGGTCAATACCAGAAAGGGTGTGGAGCGCTGTATCCGCTATGCCTTCCAACTCTGTCAGCGTCAGGGCCGCCGCAAGGTTACCATGTGCAACAAGACCAATGTCTTGAATTACTCCGGGGACCTCTGGCAGCGAACCTTCGACGAAGTGGCCCGAGAATACCCTGACATCGAGAGGGACTATGCCCACACCGACGCCATCTGCATGTGGATGGTGAAAAATCCTGAATGGTTCGACGTCATTGTCACTGACAACCTGTTCGGAGACATCATTACAGATCTCGGCGCCATGATCCAGGGAGGTATGGGCATCGCCGCGGGCGGCAACATAAACCCGGAGGGCATCTCCATGTTCGAGCCCATCGGCGGTTCAGCCCCTAAATATACCGGCAAGAATGTGATCAATCCCCTGGCTGCCATCGGCGCCCTGGCCTTGCTCCTGGACAATATAGGCGAAGAAGAAGCCGGCAGACAGCTGGAAAACGCCATCCGGGCTGTGGTCAAGAACGATCTCCAGAGCCTCGATGCCGGCCGCATGGGCAAGAGCACCACAGAAGTTGGTGATCTGGTGGTCAAATACCTGCTGGAACAGTGAGCAGGCTCTCATGGTAGATTCAAGGAAAAGCTGACAGCAAATGACCCCTATGACTTTTGTCCTTGACTTTTGCCTGGATTTGTCCTAATTTATAGGAGTGTCCAAGTTCCTTGAAAGCAGGAAGAATAACGTGAAAGGCAATCCTGAAGGGCGAGACTATTATTATTTCTTTTTTGTGTGGAGGAGTCTGCCCATGGATTGAGTCAATGTGTCTATCCTTCAAGCCGTGGGCTGACAGAGCCCGCGGCTTTTTTATTTTTGTCCCGCTGCCTGGCCCAGATTACCGCCAGCGGCCAGAAAAAAACAGCGTCAAGCGGCCGGACCGCTTTGCACAGCTTCAAAGGATTGGCCCCATGAACATAGTTCTCATAGGATATCGCTGCAGTGGCAAGACCTCCGTAGGCCGCCTTCTTGCGGATAGATTGCGCCGAACCTTTCTGGACACTGATGTGCTTATTGAACAGAAATGTGGCAGGAGCATCCAGGCCATTGTTGCTGAGCAAGGCTGGGACCACTTTCGCCGGCTCGAAAGCGAGGTGGTCGAAGATCTCGGCTCCAGGGACAATCTGGTCGTTGCCACTGGCGGCGGTGTGGTGACCAGGCCGCAAAATGTGGCGGCCCTGCGGCGCCACAGCAGACTTGTCTGGTTGAAGGCGGATGCGGCCACACTGCTGCAAAGAATGACCGCAGATGACAGGCAGACTTCTACCAGACCTCCCCTGCTCGGCGACGATTCCAGCACTGAAATTGAAACCGTCCTGGCCCAGAGAACACCCCTGTATGAGAAAGCGGCCCACCTG
This sequence comes from Deltaproteobacteria bacterium, assembly GCA_019309045.1. NCBI lineage: Bacteria > Pseudomonadati > Myxococcota > Myxococcia > Deltaproteobacteria bacterium. The sequence continues at coordinate 14,069 of JAFDGZ010000037.1, forward strand.
ATTGTGGACAGCAGTGGTCTCAGCATCCCTCAGGTTGTGGAAGCCATCATCACTGCCCTGCCAAGGATGCTCGAAGCAGAACAGCCGTCAGCAAAGGCGGCAGGACCGGCGGCTGGGCAGACCGGCTGCGGCAGACAGGAATCACTTGCTGCCGGCTCCGACGCAGACGCCCAGCGCAAGCGCCAGGCTGGGCTGCAAACTCTGCAATTCCCGGCTTGCTGCTTCTCTCATCAGTGCTTTGCCTGCTATTATCCGGGAGGTTTTTATTATTGCAGCCGCCCTGAGCCGCCCACCTGACCAGCCGGGAGACTATACAGCGCAAAAAGCAGGTGCCAGAAGGCCGCGGGCGGCAAAGAAACGCGGCCTTTTCTTTTTTCCGTTGTTGCTTTTTTTAGAAACATGGTTCACAAAAGAAAGGGGGTAACCATGATTGGCAAAGACATTCGCTTGGAGAGAATTATCAACAGGAACACGGCCAAGAGCGTCATCGTACCCATGGACCATGGCGTAAGCTCCGGACCGATCCTCGGCATCACAGACATGAAAGAGGCCATGAGCCAGGTGGCTGACGGCGGTGCTAATGCGGTGGTGGTGCACAAAGGAATGGTGGCCCGGGGACACCGCAAGAGCGGTCCGGACATGGGCTTGATTGTCCACCTGTCTGGCAGCACCTCTCTGTCGCCCGAACCCAACGCCAAGACCCTTGTCTGCACAGTAACGGAGGCAATCAGACTCGGAGCTGACGGGGTGTCCGTTCATGTAAACATCGGCAACGGCCGCGAGAAAGAAATGCTGGCTGACCTGGGAAGGGTTGCCCGCGAGGCCGCTGAGTGGGGTATGCCTCTGCTGGCCATGATTTATCCCCGCGGAGAAAAAATCAGGGACGAGTACGATGTGGAGGCAGTAAAGCACGCTGCCCGTGTAGGCGCCGAGCTCGGCGCCGATGTGGTAAAGGTCTCCTATACAGGCAGCCCTGAATCTTTCCGACAGGTGGTGGAGGGCTGCCATGTGCCGGTCATCATTGCTGGAGGCCCCAAAATGGAGTCTGACCTGGCCATCCTGCAGATGGTAAAGGGCGCCAAGGAAGCAGGTGCTGCTGGCACCTCGATAGGCCGCAACGTGTTCCAGCACCAGAATCCCACCCGGATCGTCGGGGCTCTCTGTATGATAATGCACGAGGACAGTCCCGTGGAGGAGGCCCTGGCCTATCTCAGTGGCGACTAGCTGGACGAAATTTATGGTGTTGATACGGGCAATGAGACGACATTGTGGAAGTGACGCCTCCAGGTCCCCCGTCGAAAAGTGGGGACAGGGAAAAACAGCTTGCGGTTTTCCTCTTCCAGCCATCAGGCTTTATGGAATCCTCTCGAGAGAGGATTCTTCTGGAGCTCCGCAGATTCGTGATAATGAATCAGTCATTATGGCTGGGAGAAAGGCACTCATGCACTGAGCGTCATTCTGGCAACAGCGACATACTGGCGAGGACATGGCTATGAAAGAAGTTTGGGTAAATGCCGACCCCTGGGAAAAGAAGCTCGTGACCACAGCTCTCGAGGCTGGGGCCGATGCCGTGATAGTTGCGGCGGACAGGATTGCCGACGTCAAAGAACTCGGCCTCATCAAGACGGTTGCCGACAGCGGTGATCTCAGGTGGGGCGAGGATGTGGTCAGGGTCGAGATCAAGACTGCTGCTGACGAAGACAGCATCGTCACCCTCAGCCGTCAGAAGAAGGTTCTGGTCAAGACCACTGACTGGACCATTATTCCCCTGGAGAACCTCGTGGCCCGCACTGAAAACATCCTGGTGGAGGTCGACAGCATCGAGGCAGCAAAAACAGCTCTGGGCGTGCTGGAAAAAGGTGTCGACGGCATCGTCATAAACCAGAGCGATCCGAGTACGGTTCGCCAGATCATTCGCCAGGTCAAGGCGGAGCAGCTGCAACTGGAGCTGGTCGAATTCGAGATCGAGCGGATCAGGCCTCTGGGGATGGGCGACCGGGTGTGCATCGATACCTGCAGCATGATGGGCAGTGGAGAAGGAACGCTCGTGGGCAACAGCAGTCAGGCCCTTTTTCTGATACATGCCGAAAGCATAGAAAATCCTTACGTCTCTCCTCGGCCCTTCCGAGTCAATGCCGGCGCGGTGCACGCCTATGTCATGGTGCCGGGCGGCAAGACCAGGTATCTCTCCGAGCTGAGATCCGGAGACGAGGTCCTTGGTGTAAACAGTGCCGGCCAGACAACCAGCCTGGTCCTGGGGCGGGTAAAAATAGAAAGGCGCCCTCTGCTGCTAATCGAGGCCAGGGGGCCAAATGGTCCGGCAACCACCATCTGTCAGAACGCCGAGACCATACGATTGGTGGCTCACGGCGGGGAAGCCATTTCTGTGGTAAAATTGCAGCCTGGAGATGTGGTTCTGGGCTACGTGGAAGAAGCGGGCCGACACTTTGGCCACAAGATTTCAGAGACCATCACCGAACTGTAGGCTTGCCTGACCCGGGCAACATCAACAGCTGTGGTTGCTGGCTTCCTGGCAAAGGGTCCCCTGGTTTAGAGGAAACATGTGGAGGCATCTGCACGTGCGCATCAACCAACACACACAACTCTATGGAGTTATTGGTTCTCCAGTCGGCCACTCCCTGAGCCCCAGCATGCACAACGCCGCCTTCTCAGCTTTGCAGCTGAACGCGGTCTACCTGGCTTTCGAGGTGGCAGACCTGCAGGGCTGTCTCGCAGGGGTGCGAGCCCTCGGCATCAGGGGGCTCAGTGTCACCATACCCCACAAGGAGGCGGTAATGCCACTGCTTGACAGCCTGGACCACAGGGCCGCCTGCATCGGTGCTGTGAACACCATTGTCAACAGGGACGGCAAGCTCGTGGGCTATAACACCGACGGCAGCGGAGCTCTGCGGGCCCTCGAGGACAGAATCTCGGTTGCCGGCAGGACCTGCCTCCTGGTGGGGGCTGGCGGCGCAGCCCGGGCCATAGGCTTCGTTCTCAAAGAAGGAGGCGCCAGCATCACTGTTGCCAACCGCTCTGCCGAGCGGGGCCAGGCCCTGGCCCGCTTTCTTGGTTGTTCCTTTGTTCCTCTGGCTCAACTGCCCAAGATAGCTGCAGACCTGCTTGTGCAGACGACTCCTGTGGGTATGGCCCCGCAGGCAGACCAGTGCCCTGTGCCCGAGGATGTCCTCCGGACAGGCATGACTGTCATGGACATCATTTACAATCCTCTGGAAACCAGATTGCTGCAGATTGCCAGGTCCAGAGGCTGCCGCACTATCAATGGGCTTGCCATGTTTGTCTATCAAGGAGCCGAACAGTTCAGACTGTGGACAGGCCTGCAGCCCCCCATTGAAGAAATGCAGCAGGCTGTGCGCCAGGCGCTGCATCCAGGAGCGACAGAGTAAATGAAGGAAATCAGGCCCGCATCTCAGATTGAGGCGGTCGTCGCCATCCCCGGCTCCAAGAGCATGACTCATCGGCTCCTCATTGCCGCGGCTCTTGCTGAGGGCAGCAGCGTGCTCCACAGGCTGCTCAGTGCTGAAGACACCCTGCTCACGGCCCAGGCGCTCCGCTGCCTCGGCGTGCCCATCTCCTGGCATGGACAAAGCGCCAGGGTCTCGGGCAATGCAGGAGTGTTTCCCCCTGTCTCAGGCAGAAAAGAAGTCTTTCTGGGGAACTCGGGAACCTCGCTTCGTCTCCTCCTGTCCATCGCTGCCCTGGCCCGGGGAGAGTTTCTGTTCACCGGCACCCCGCGCCTGCGACAACGGCCCATAGGCGAGCTGGTGGCCGCCCTCCAGAAGCTGGGGGCAGGAATCTCTTTTGCTGCAGCTCAGGGCTTTCCTCCAGTGATTGTCAGTGGCGGCGGCATACCCGGAGGCCGGGTTGAGCTGTCGGGCAAGGAGAGCAGCCAGTTTCTCTCCTCCCTGCTGCTGGCAGCGCCCTACAGCCAGGAGGGCATCCGCATAGAGATTACCGGTGAGCTGGTTTCCAGGCCCTATGTGGACCTCACCGTGGACGTCATGCAGCGCTTCGGGGTCACAGTGCTCAGAGACGGCTACCGCTCCTTCCAGGTCGCCCCGGGCGGCAAGTACCAGGCTGGTGAGTACACGGTGGAGGGCGACGCTTCCTCAGCCTCTTATTTCTGGGCCGCTGCTGCCGTGACCCAGGGCGCCGTCACCACGGAAAACATATATCCCCTTGCCAGTTCGCAGGGCGATATAGGTTTGCTGGATGTCCTGGAAGTCATGGGCTGCCGTGTTCGCAGGAGCACTGACCGGGTGACTGTCGAGGGGGGGGTGCTGCGAGGGATCGAACTGGACATGGCCGGCATGCCCGATATGGTCCCCACTGTGGCAGCCGTGGCGCTCTTTGCCGAAGGCAAAACCACCATCAGAAACGTGGCTCATCTGCGTCTGAAGGAAAGCGACCGCCTGCAGGCCATTGCCACGGAGTGGCAGCGCCTCGGCGCCAGGGTGGCAGAACGCCAGGACGGCCTCATTATTCACCCCGGCGGCGGCCTGGCAGGCGCCGTGGTAGACCCTCACGATGACCACCGCATCGCCATGGCCCTTGCCGTCATAGGTCTGCGCTTGCCAGGAGTAATTATAAGAAATGAAGATTGCGTGAGCAAATCCTTTCCCACCTTCTGGCAGCTCTGGGACAGCCTGGCATCTCAAGGAAAGTTTCACAGCAGCTAACCCGGCATTGTTGGCGCGGCAGTGAACTTGCAGCCGTTTTGCTCAACGTCGATACAGAGCCAGATACAGGCTGTGGTTCACCTCATCCGTCTGTTCGATACCCGACCCGCTCAACCGCCCTCTGAGACTCAGGCCTGGGCGAAAACCTGGCAGCAGGAAATATGCTGTTGACATGAAGCAAAAAAGTAGCTACTTTAACAAAAATTGTGGCTATAATTAGAGGGACATAATGGAGACCATAGGAGTAAAAGAACTCAAGAATAACCTCAGTCGTATCTTGAAGATGGTTGAACAGGGAAAGGTCATCAGGGTACTCCGTCACGGAAAAGATGTGGTGGAGTTGAGACCGATTGTGAAAGACGAGGAGCAAAATCTCATAGATCGTCTTCGCAGCAAGGGTCTTCTAAAAGGAGGTACCGGGAAAATCGGCCAGGTGCGCACCGTTGCCAACCAGAAACCTCACCAGCCTGTGTCAGACCTGGTGGTACAGGATCGAAGATGATCGCCTATTTTGATACCAGCAGTATTGTAAAATGGTTCTTTGACGAACCTTACTGCCAACTGGCACGGGATGTCAAAAGCAATGCAAAAACAGTGGTCACTTCCCTTATTGCATTTCCGGAGTTTCTCTCGGCTGTGAACCGCGCCACGAGAGATGATAGATGCCTCAAAACTGACATGGAGTCCATACGGCAAGAATTCCTGCGAATCTGGCCAGACTTTCAATGGATCACTGTGAATGAAGGGCTGGTAAAGCGATCGGCTGAGCTGATCTTTTTGCACGATTTGAGATCCTTCGACGCCATTCATCTAGCGTCAGCCCTTGTCTTGAAGGAAGAAAGCGCTGCAATGGAGGTGTTCTTCTCCTGCTTTGACCGGAATCTTAATCGAGCCGCTCTCGAGCATGGATTCATGATACATCGGTTTGACTAGAGCGTTGATCAAAAAGAGCCCCTTTCCTTATGTCAGCAGTTGCAAACCTCAGACCGCAGTGCCCTTCACCGGATCGCCGGCTATGCCTCTGGAGCGAAGATATTCCAGAAAGGCCGCCATGGTCTCCTCGATGGCATAGAGGGCATCTGCCAGCTCTGCCATTGAACAGCACCTGGCCTGTTCTTTAACAAAACTCTCAATTGCTGATTGCACTATCTTGTTGTCCGGCACGGCAGTAAAGCTGTATAGAGCAATCTGCGGCGCAACTGCCTGCCACAGTGCTTCCTGCAGGTCCCTCATGACCATTACCTTGTTCGGTTTTCGCATCGATCCTCCAGATAGAAGCTGGCTGCCATGGTCAATACGTGGACTCGAGTTTCTTCTGCTCTTGCTGCAAACGGCAGCTCCACCCGGCAGTAATGCGCCCGGCTGCCGCTGGCGGAGGACTCGCCTCGTTCACCGGAGGACCGCCCCGGGTGATTGCCGGGGGATTGCTGCTGGCTGATCCTGGAAGATCGCCCTGTCTGCCATCCACCTGGTGATGAGGCGAGGCAATGAGTCCCGAGCGTCTCTCTTCGGCTGAGCAATAAACGATACAAAGGTTAAATGCAAACAAAAAGTGCACCCTGACAACCAATATCGGCTAACAAGACGGGGCAGTGGATTGCAGGCACGCCAACTAACTGGCAGCCAACGACTCTAGCCTGCCCTGCTCGGTGTTGGTGTCGATTTCGAAAAGCAATTGTGCTATGGCTGGTCAGTTCAGTCAATTTTGAAGTGCAACACTCATTTCGCAGCCATCGCCGAAGAGGCCTGCAAATATTTCCAGGGGAAACTCAGACCCGCTTTACATGCAAGCTTGCCCCTGCTGCCGCAAGAGACGACACGGATATTCCTGAGCCGAAATCTTCCAGCCGTCCGGCTTTCTCGGGGGAGCGCCGCTTATGAGGGGGACGAAACAAAAAATGCTGATCTTTGTGGGCGTCCTGGCCCTGGCCATTCTGGTGGCAGCCTTCTTTTTCATATTCAATCCACTGGGACTGGGTCCCGAGCCCCAGACAGTGCTTTCCAGCAGCTTTTTCAGCAGGCCTGCTGGAGACCTCAGCGAACTGCAGCTCCTGGTGGACGGCAGGGAGGCCTTCAAGGAAATCCTCGCTGCCATCGATGCTGCCAGCTCATCCATTTATATCCAGACCTATATATGGAAAGACGACCACATAGGCCGCCAGATTGTCAACAGGCTCAAAGCTGCCGCGGACCGGGGAGTCGAGGTGACCATCAGCAAGGATCTGCTCGGCACGGTTTTCGAGCTGGCTGACATGCTGCGCGGCAGACCCAGTCCTGTTTTTACCAGAGCTGGTCTCAGGGGATATGACCACATCCAGGTGGAAACCGAACTTTTCCGTCATACCGACCACAGCAAGTATTTCATCATAGACAAACGGCTGGTCATCTTCGGCGGCATGAACATCGGCGACGAATACCATCTAGAGTGGCACGACTACATGGCAGTTATCCGCGGTGAAAGATGGGCGGCAGCCTTCGAGAACAGGGTGCTCGCCGGCTCTGCCTGGCCAGAGCCCGCACCTTTCATACTGACGGTCAACGACAGAGGCGTCACCGAGATCCGCACGGCCCTTGTTGAATTGCTGGACAACGCCAGGGAAAATGTCATCATCGAACATGCCTACTTTTCAGACAACAAAGTGATAGCAGCAGTAAAACGGGCAGCTGCCAGGGGAGTGCAGGTGGCTGTAGTACTGCCGAAAAAACCAGACACCCATGGCTGTGCCAATATGGTCACCATAAACAAGCTGCTCACGGGAACCACGGTAAACGCTCCCAGAATCTTTCTTTATCCCGGGATGAGTCATGCCAAGATAATCCTGGTCGACGGGGCGATCGCTGCCCTGGGCTCTGCCAATCTGACCCCCCGCAGTATGCTCACCAGCCGCGAAGTCGCCCTCTTCGTACATGGCAAGGGCGATTGTCCGTTCATAAGGAAATTGCGCCAGCAACTGCAAGCTGACATAGCCCAGAGCGAACAGGTGCAGGAGCCTTTCGAGCTGACTTTCGTTGACAGGATAAAGGCAGTGGTGGGGAAATATGTATGGTGAACATGGTGCTGCCACACTAGAGCCCAGATGCTGTAGCCACATTGCCCGACTCATTGCCTTCTTTCCATACTTGACCGCGGCCTCCCTTTTGTACTATGATGCACGTATCGAAAATTAATAAACTTTTACACCCACCACACATCTAGGCACTCGAACCTGTTCTCGGATAGAGTGCCGGGGGCCGTCCTCACAATTAATTTAGCCGCCCGCTACCGGTCGAAGCAAACTGGATGTTTTCCAGCAGGGTGCTGGACTGGCCACAAAAAGGTGCACCAGTGGGTCACATGCAGGATGAGGAGATGGCTGAGACCGAAAGGCAATTCAACAGAGGAGGGATGCAAGCATGGAAAAATGGAAAAAAAGATGGTTTTCGCTTGTTTTGCTGGCTCTTGGCATTACTGCTTTTACCTTGATCACACCGGTTCAAGCCGGCAAAGTACTCAAAGTTTATACCAATGCCGACGTGAATGAAATGGAGAAATGGGCTCCTGAGGCGGAAAAGGCCATCGGCATGAAAATCGATTGGAGCCCCAGGATGTCATCAAACGAACTCTGGAGCAGGGTCCAGGCCGAGGCGCCCAATTTCCATGCAGACATGATCTGGGGCTTCCTCAATGCCCACGCCCTGGTAGGCACCCAGCGCGGCTATTTTCTACCGTACAAGTCTCCAGTCTGGGATGACATTCCTGCCCAGTTCAAGGATCCCGAAGGCTATTGGCACGGCTACAATTACTGGTTTGCTGCCGTGGTGGTGAACAAGGACCTGCTGAAGAAGAAAAATCTGCCCAAGCCCAAATCATGGCTGGACCTGACCAATCCTGTGTACAGGGGCGAGATCGTCATGCCGAATCCTGGCACCAGTGGCACCGCCTTTCTTTCCGTCTCAGCAATTATGCAGATTTTTGGAGAGAAAAAGGGCTGGGACATACTCGAAAAGTTGGACAAGAACGTGGCGCAGTATACAAAATCAGGCTCAGCCCCAGCGCAACTGGTGGCCCAGGGTGAATACGCCATTGGCATCAGCTGGGACCAAGCCATCTACGGCAGGGTAGCAAAGGGATTTCCAATTGAGGGCATCATTCCCTCCGAGGGAACCGCCTATGATCTCGAGTCAGTGGCCATACTCAAGGGATGCAAGAATCTCGAGGGCGCCAGGAAACTGATCGACTGGCTTGGCTCCAAGGAAGGCATGACCTTCATTGGCAAATTCAGATCCAAGGTAACCAGGCCGGGGGTGCCCGGACTGGTGCAGCTCGATCCCGAACTGATCAAGTATGATGCGCTCTGGGCTGGTGAAAATCAGAAGAGAATCATGTCGGAGTGGAAGAGGCGCTTCCAGAAATAGTCGCCGGAGAATATTGTTGTTGTCGACTGGGGCCCCGGCAAGTGCAGGGGCCTCAGAATTCCCTGTTTTTGAATCAATCTTAGCAGTTTCCTCCTGCAGCCCTATCATTGACTCTCCAGGCCAGGTCAAGAGGCCATAATTCAGCCAGACAACCACCTCCACCCGAAAGAGAGCAGAGCCAGGGCAAAGGGAGGCTGTGTGCGGCGGCGCGCGCATGGAGAATTCACCACACCAGATGGATGACAGCATGAAGGCATCCATAGAGAACAGTTATTTCCAGGAGCTGGTCAGCGACACCAGGCATTTCCTGCGTAAACCCGGGCTGGTGGCTTTGACTTCTCTGGCGGTGGTGCTCATCCTTGTTTTCATCATCTTCCCCATTGGCTCTGTATTGCTAAGGAGCTTCACGGTTGCCTACCCGACCGTTACTGTGCGCTGTACCACTGCTGCCTCGAGCAGCCCCGCCTCCCAGCAGCTGGCAATAGAGTCCATTGTGCAGGCAATCAGCGCCATCGAAGGAATCGAAGAGACGCGCAGCACCGTAGGCGAGCACGGTGCGGAGATTGTTGTCAGGTTTCACAAGGACTGGGACGATCTCAGGGGCCTGCACGACATCAAGAGGGCCCTGCAGAAATTGCAGGGTCCTGCCAGCACCACCATAAAAAGCATCAAGTACCAGTTGGGTCGGGAAACCGTCAAGAGTCTTGCTACCTACGGCGAGTTTTTTGCAAAGAGCTACTATTATCGCGCCCTGAGAAACAGCATTGTCCTGGCAATAGTCACCACCATCCTCGTTGTCATTCTTGCCTTCTGTTTTGCCTACCTCGGCCTGCATGCTCCTGGACACATCAGGAGGATTCTGCGGCTGCTCGGCCTTCTGCCTCTCATAGCGCCGCCGTTCATATTTGCCCTTTCTCTCATTCTGATCGGCGGCCGTATGGGAATTCTCACCAGGCTCTTTCACCTGCCCTTCAATCTGTACGGCTGGCCCGGGGTCATCACCGCCCAGGTCATCACCTTCCTGCCTCTGGGTTATCTGCTCATTGAAAACGTCCTGCGCTCTCTCGGCACCAACTTTGACGAGGCTGCCAGTGATATGGGGGCCGGCAGCGTGGATATTCTTTTCAGGATCACCATTCCCCTGTCTGCCCCGGGAATTCTGAAAGCAGGCCTGCTTGTCTTCATAATGTCCATTGCCGACTTCGGCAACCCCATGCTCATAGGAGGCGGGGTGTCATTCCTGGCTACAGATGCCTACTTCTTGTGGATAAGTGAAAACAACCTGGAGATGGCAGCGGTGTTCTGCGTGTTTCTCATCCTGCCGAGTCTGGTCATTTTCATTATTCATCAGTACATCCTGGCAGGCAGGGAATACACCACTGTGGGCGGCAAGCCGCAGCAGACTGAACAGAAAAGAATCAGCCCGAAAATATTCTATCCTATGATGGCCTTTGCTGCTCCCGTGGCAGCAATGATCATCATCTGCTTCGGCACCATTCTTGTCGGGGCCTTCACCAAGATTTTGATGATTGACAACAGTTTTACCCTGGAGCACTTCCAGAGCACCAACGGCTTTCGCTCCCTGCTCACCAGCTTGAAGTTTGCCCTGGGCGCAGCCCTCATTGCCCCCATTATTGGCGTCACCCTGTCGTACATCCTGGTTCGCAAGCGTATTCCCCTGAAGAGGCTCCTGGAATTCATGGCCCTTCTAGGTTTTGCCGTGCCCGGAACGGTCATGGGAATCGGCTACATCATTTTCTTCAATTCTCCCCCCCTGAAGCTCACCGGCACCTTCATAATCCTGATCATCAACGAGGCGTTCAGGAACCTCTCCGTGAGCCTGGAGGCCGGCGTAGGCAAGCTGCACCAGATAGATGTGGCCATAGAAGAGGCTGCCATTGATATGGGGGCCAGCTCTTTCCGCACCTTTACCAGGGTGGTGCTGCCGCTGATCAGCTCTGCTCTTGCCGCTGGCTTCATCTATACCTTTATGGTAGGCATGATCGCTGTCAGCGCGGTTATCTTCCTGATCACGCCGGGCAACAATCTGGCTTCACTGTATATACTTGCAGTGGCTGAAGAGGGCTTTCTCGGCATGGCCTGCGCCATTTCGGTGATGCTAATTGTGGTGGTAATGGCCTGTCTCGGTGCTCTGAAGGTTCTTTCCCATTACACCAAGACTACATTTTTCTAACAGGACAGTACAGATGAAAAACAGCAGTAATTCTGCGATTCTCGAATTGAGAAACATCACCAAGAGGTTCGGCAGTCTGGTGGCGGTAAATGACGTCTCCTTTTCACTGCAGCGCGGCAAGCTGGTAACCTTTCTCGGCCCCAGCGGCTGCGGCAAGACTACCCTGCTGCGCACCATAAGCGGCTTTCTGGAACCAGATCAAGGAGAGATCATCCTGGACGGCGAGGAAATAACCAGTCTACCGCCAAACCGCCGCGACACCGCAATGGTCTTCCAGAATTATGCCCTCTTCCCCCACATGACGGTTGCCCAGAATATTGCCTTTGGCCTGCGGGTGAGGAAGAGGCCAAAAGAGGAAATCGACAGGGAGGTAGAACGGCTCCTGGACCTGATGCAGATGGCCGGTCTGGGCAGCAGAAAACCCCACGAGCTCTCAGGGGGTCAGCAACAGCGAGTGGCTCTTGCCCGGGCCCTCAGCCTCGAACCCAAAATCCTCCTTCTGGACGAACCCCTGTCCAATCTGGATGCCAATCTGCGCATTTCCATGCGGGGTGAAATTCGCAAGCTGCAGCGCAACCTCGGACTCACCATAATATTTGTCACCCACGACCAGGAAGAGGCCATGTCCATCTCTGACCTGCTGGTGGTCATGAATATGGGTGTTGTGAGGCAGATCGGCCCTCCCACCAACATTTACGAACATCCCGTGGACGAGTTCGTCGCCAACTTTATCGGCCACGTCAACTTTTTCCCGGGAGAAGTGATCGCCGTCTCCGGCAAGGAAATGTCCTTCAGGATCTCGCAGGGAACCCTGAAAGTGGAGATTCCTTCATTCCCGGTGGCCGTGGGGGACAGGTTGAGGGCCGTGGTGAGACCTGAGTCCATAGAAATAGTGGACGGAGATCGACAGCCTGGCCACAAAGAAAATGTAATCGAGGGAGTAGTAACCGAGACCATGTACATTGGCTCGATCATGCGGGTGACTATTGCTGCTGGCGAGCAAACTGTCTGGGTGGATGAAGCAGATCCACAATACAGCGGCATGCTTCAGGAAGGCCAGAGGGTGAAATTGATTCTGAAAAAAAGGATCCATATGCTGCGGGATTGAGCTGGGAGTTGTCCGCTGAGACGAGGCCCGCAACTCCCTGGCTCCGGGCGAGCTGGCTTTGCTTGCCGGGAAAAACCCTGAAAGCAACCAGATTCATCAAACAGAGACGGCTGCATGCCTCAGAGGTAGTTATGACAGAACGAGACAGGCTAAAATGGATTTATTCGTGCAAGGACAATCAGGAGCTCTGTGAGCGTTACAATCAGTGGGCTCAGGACTACGACGCCGAATTGATGCAGGACTACGGCTGGCAGGCCCCTGTATTGGTCACCGAGTTCTTGAGCAAGTATGTCAGCAGAGACGCCCGGATTCTCGATGCCGGGGCCGGCACCGGGCTTGTGGGGCAGTGCCTCTACCACCAGGGCTACAGGGATCTGGTGGCCATCGATCTTTCTGAAAACATGCTCGCCAGGGCCAGAGACAAGAAAGTCTACCGAAAGCTTCACCAGATGGTACTGGGAGAGCCTCTGGATTTTCCTGACGCTGCCTTTGATGCGGTGGTCTGCGTGGGAGTGTTCACCTACGGCCACGCACCCGCCAGCTGCCTGGATGAACTGGCGCGCATCACCAGGGACGGGGGATACATTATTTTTATCCAGCGCTCTGACGCCAATGAGTCCCTGGGATTTCGGGAAAAACAGGAACAACTGGAGGCCACCGGCATCTGGAGGCTGGTGGAGGCGAGTGATCCCATCTGTGCCTTTTCCAGAAAGGAGGACGAGGTGCCCCACCAGATCTGGGTCTACCAGGTGCTGGAAGATTAGCCGGCCAACTCCCTCACTGCATAATCTTTATAGAGCAACATCCCTGCAGCCGCAAGACACGAGGCTGCCCTGCCCCTGTCCACTGCCGTCTCACATATTCAATTGACGCCACTGATCATTCTTTTGATGGTCCCCTGCGCAACCCGAAGGTTGCGGCTGCCATCCGGGGGCTGATTCACAGAATGGCCAAGCGGCATCTCGCCAGGACCGCGCCAGCCGCTGCCTTCAGACTGCTGGCAAACATTGATACTGGTTCGCTGGGCAGCGGCTATATGCCTCCATTGATTCGCGGCTTACTCGGGGGCAACGCTAGAGTGAGCAGAGCCGGTATCTCGGCTCCTCGAGGTGCGTCTTCCTGCAGCGCGGGCAGCGCCCCGGCCGATTGTAGCGCTGACGTTTCCTGAAAACATAGCCACACGCCAGACACCTGACTGGCTGCACCATGAGCCTCATGTTCTGGGCCGCTGCGGAGCGGGCCACATGCGGCAGGTGCTGGTACACTTCCTTCTCAGGAATTCCCATTGCCTGAGATAGCTCTCTGGCAGTCATCTCTTTATCGGCCAATAGCGCGCCCATCTGTTGCCTGATTGTTCCCATGTGACACGGACCCTCCGGGGTTGTCTGCACTTCAACTGCGGCGGAGACCTCCTCTGCGGAGATTCGCCTGCCTCCTGTGCTCCTGAGCTGTAATTCTAGCCCCTCTTGATCTGCAGGTTGGCAAGTCCGGGAGCAGCACCTGCTTATCTAGAGGGTTTTATCCCTTAATTATCAATAAGTTATACCTGCGCGGCCAGAAAAACAAAATTTTTTGGTTGTCACAAGCGCATATCTATCGGAAAATGACGCCTGGCACAATCTCCTATCATAGCACATCAAGAGCGGTGCTATGGCAGCGCTCGGAAGAGATTGGTCTGCCGCTCACCTGACCGTAAAACAGTTCCGGCAGATTGTGTGCAGACCAATGTTCACCAAGATTCTAACTCGACATGGCTGACAAGAATTCTATAAATCCTGGAGTACTGGAGAGATCCCTGGACAGGTAAAATTGCCCCAGTTTTTTGCCCTGAGTTCTCTACCCGAGTTCTCTATTTCGACAACGCCAAAATCTGCTTCGATGTACCACGTTGGATCTGGCAACCATCAGGTTCTTGCAGAGCTCGATTACATCTCTGCAAGCTCAAATGTAAAACTCTGCCATCAATGGAGAGGCTGCCAATGAAACGACCTGTGTGCGCACTGTCTTTTCTCCTGGTGCTGTTCATCAGCTTTTCAGCCTACGGCCAGGGCGTCCGCCTGGGCCCGGACGGTAAAGTCACCCAGCAGACCCTCAGCCTTCCCTACGCCTTTTACAACGAGAGCTTCGGCTTCGCCCTGGCCTATGTCTACGCCCTTGTGGGCTATCCCCAGAAGCAGGCAACCATGCTGACAACCTTCATGGCCGGCAGCAAGGGCTCGGCCATGGGCTTTCTGGTCGGCCGTGATCTCAAGATGCCTTACCTGGAGAGGCTTTTTCTGGATCCGGTTGTTTCAGTGGGATATTTTCAAGATGCAGAAAGTTACGTCAACGGCAAGCCCCGATTTGCCGGGCAGCGGGCTGGGAGCAACGATTCAGATGAAGACAATTTCGTCAAAGGCGATGGCTGGGACAACTTTTTCCGCATGAAGTTCAAATATCTGCTGCCCATCGGCAATGGCAAGGATGAGATCATCAGCACCTATGAAATCGACCGAGGCCTTCTGACATCGGAACCAACAGGCGGCACCTCTCTGAACCCCCTGGCAAGCGGCAAAACCTACCTGGAACTGCGTCCCTTTTACCGCTCCCAGCAGCTGGACGGTAAACATGTGGACGACAAAACCAAGACCAGTGGCCTGGATATCGGCTTTTTCTGGGACAATCGCGACTTTTACGCCAATCCTTCCCAGGGACTCGGCCTGCGGGGAAAGTTGTCCCGGGATTTCGGCCTGTTCGACAGCTCCAATTCCTGGACGAATCTCGAGAGCGAACTGGATGTTTACATCCCGCTGCATCTGGCTGACTGGCTGCGGCAGACAGTGCTGGCTCTGGACTGCTGGACCTCCTACTCTCCCACCTGGGACAAACAGGCGGACGGCACTGTCAAGAACCGGCCGCCGGCCTACACCGGCCCCACTCTGGGCGGCTTGTGGAGAATGCGCGGCTATCCCACCCAGCGCTTCAGCGACAGGTCAGCCATCTATTATACTGCCGAGCTGCGGATGATACCCCACTGGAACCCCTTTCCGGGCTGGCCCAGGGTGCAGAAATATGTGGGCATCCAGTGGCTGCAGTTCGTACCCTTTGTGGAGATCGGCAGGGTAGCCTCCAGATGGAGTTTGTCGCGGCTGCACTCTGACATGAAATGGGATGTGGGCCTCGGCATGCGTGCCTGGGCCAAGGGCATCGTCATCCGCATAGACAGCGCCTATTCCGACGAAAACTTCGGCGTGCAGATGATGGTCAGCCAACCGTTTCAGTTCTAGTTGTCTGATGGAAGCAGGACCTCGAAGATCTGTAAACAGGGTTCCTGGCAGCAAGCAAGGCAATAAAGTGGCGCGACATCTTGGGAACAGAATACCTGGTTCACCAGATGTGACCCCAATTATAGCCCCAGCTTTGCGGCCACATCTTCAAAGTCGGGCGCCTGAGCATAGAGCTTCTCGAGCTCGTTGCACGCCCGCTGCCGCTGGCCCTGGCCCTCGTGGACCAGGGCCTGCTCATACCTTAGCGCTCGCAGCAATTCCTGACCTGTGCCCTTTTTCCGGCGCAAGACGGTTGTCAGGACCTCTCGGGCCGCAGTCAGCAGGTCCAGCTGCCGCAGGGCCTTTGCCTCGTAGAGAAGCAGGGCTCCCTGAATCTCAGAGTTGTTTTCTACAGTCTCGGTAAAGCTCACCAGAGCATCTCCTGCATGCGGCAGAAGCAATAAGTATAGTGAGGATGAATCACCCACCAGTAGCCGTCCACCTCAACATGAATAACCCTGCGCAGGTATGGCACTATCTGGGGTATTTCCCTGCGGAGATATTCAGTGAGTATCAACATGGCTGCCGACCTGTTGCTTTCAGTTCTGTTTCTCAGGCTGCTCCAACCTGTATCTCTGCCTGCTTCACAGCTTACTGCAGGGGAATGACAGATGAGGTCAAAGGGAGGGTATTTTTCTCAAGCCCACTGCTTTGTCTTTCACCAGCAGCGACTCAGGGGATAACCCCGGCGCCAGCGGTCTCTCCCAGCCTCGCCCGGGCCTCAGGCAATCCTTTCGAGACAACCATTTCCGGCGCCAGGAACATCTTGTCGAGGCAATGATCAGGACAACTCTTTTGTCGGGTTTATCCCTGAACTGTTGATAGCTGACTCGATTCGACCTGCAGCGGCAGAAAATTTCCGGTTGCTCTTTTCACATTTTATAGCGTATAATATTTTCGCATTTCAGCAAGTTACTTCAATATAATCTCACTTTTTCACCTGCAGAGCAGCCACCTGATTTTTATTTGAGAAAATAGAGCTGCGTTTGTTCGAGCATGGTCCTGGCCGAGGCGAATCAACGGGCAAATCATGGACTGATTTTGATGGACCTCCAGCGAATAGAGGAGAAATTCTCATGAAAAAATGGGCGTTGGCTGTTTTCTTCGGATTTATTCTTTCTCTGGCTGTTCAAACGAGCGGCGGTGCCTCCCTGCTCTACGAATTTGCCGGCACAGGCAGTGAGGGGCTCAGGCCGTGGGACTCCTTGATCATGAACGGCTCAACACTTTATGGCATGACGGAAAATGGCGGAAACCATTATTGCGGCATCATTTTCAAAATCGAAAGCAACGGCACTGGCTTCTCTGTCCTGCACTCATTTGCCGGAAAGCCCACTGGTGGCAGCTATCCAAAGGGCTCCTTGATCCTCAGCGGCTCCACTCTCTACGGCATGACCCAGCAAGGCGGAGCCAACGACCTGGGCGTCATCTTCAAAATCGAAACCGACGGCAGCGCATTCTCTCTCCTGCTCCTTGATCCTCAGCGGCTCCACTCTCTACGGCATGGCCTCTGGGGGCGGGGGCAGTGATGAGGGAGCTATCTTCAAGATCAATAGCGACGGCAGCGCATTCTCTCTCCTGCACTCATTCACCGGGGCAGCCGATGATGGCAGCCAGCCTCGGGGCTCCTTGATCCTCAGCGGCTCCACTCTCTACGGCATGACCCAGCAAGGCGGAGCCAACGACCTGGGCGTCATCTTCAAAATCGAAACCGACGGCAGCGCATTCTCTCTCCTGCACTCATTCACCGGAGGAGCCAATGACGGCAACTATCCATGGGGCTCCTTGATCCTCAGCGGCTCCACTCTCTACGGCATGACCCGCGACGGCGGGGACAGCAACCTGGGAGTTATCTTCAAGATCAACACTGACGGCAGCGCATTCTCTCTCCTGCACTCATTCACCGGAGGAGCCAATGACGGCAGCCAGCCTCGGGGCTCCTTGATCCTCAGCGGCTCCACTCTCTACGGCATGTCCTGGTTGGGTGGGAACAGCGACCTGGGAGTTATCTTCAAGATCAACACTGACGGTACTGGCTTCTCTCTCCTGCACTCATTCACCGGAGGAGCCAATGATGGCAGAAACCCGTTCGGCTCTTTGATCCTCAGCGGCTCCACTCTCTATGGCATGACCCCTTATGGCGGAGACCAGGACTGGGGAGTGGTGCTTTCACAGCCGCTCTCAGCAGTTAATCCCGGCGGACAATTACTGCTCCTGTTATCAGAATAGGTACGGGACAAGGTGCAGCACCTGTGTCGCGGCATAATACCTTTGCGGTCCTGGCGCCTTTGGGTGAGGCCCCCAGCCCCTCAGTGATCTATAGTGACACTGCCCCGGCAGGTGTCGGAGGCATCTCTCGGTACAAGTTCTTGGGCCTTCCAGACAGGAGTCTGTTGTTTAGTGCGGCTGAATCACGGCTGCCCATCATCACCGCAGGCCTCGGTCTGCGCTGCCCTTCATCGATATTGACTCTCGAATACAATACTCTACTGGCTGACCTGGTCCGACCACCAGTCGAGGTTCAGTAAGAATTTTATAATTTTATGGACGTCCCCACCTTTCGCACAATCTCCATGCCGAATCTCGACAGTCCCTCGAGAAAGGGCTCTACTGGCACATCCCTTGCCGGGGAAAGGACCCCCCGTTTGTCTATGGTCTGCGAAGCGATCATTTGCGCCGCAATCGCAGCCGAAAAGCCCACCATACGATTCATGGCAAAGAGGCCGGTGGCAAGGTCGCGGCGGTCGATGAGGGTGTCTGTAATGGCGAGGTCTTGACCGTCTTTCGTTCCCACGGCCCTTATCGAAACAATGCCCAGATCGCGCTCATCTTCCTCGTACTGGAGCCTCGGTTCAAAGTGCTTCACCAGAAACATGAATGGAGAGACGCCCAGAGAGGGCGCCGGCGCTTCCTCGAAGAACCCCAGCTGATGCCAGGTTCGAATAATGGCGGCATGGCCGGGCCAGCGCAGAGAATATCGTCCCATCTCCTCGAGCCTGTCTGCAGAAAGGCCGAGCAGATCAATGTAAGACAGGGCATCTCCGTTGGGGATGGCGTCCAGGGCTCCCAGCTCCGGGTGCTCCACGGTGTGCAGGTTCTCTGCGGCGAAGACCTCGGCACCTGCCAGGAGAACCTCCCTGCCCCCCTTCAGCAGCCGCGCCGGCCGCACATAGGACGTCAGCACGCCCTCCCAGGTCCAGCTGATCTTGTAGTTGAGGATGTTGTTGCAGGCATCACGCTCGGGAATGCCGGCGCCGTAGGAATAGAATTCTCTGATCTGGTCAAAAGATGACAGCATACGACGGGCCATGACCAGGTCGATTCCCGGATCCATCCCCATCTCCGGCAGGATGGTTACCCCGTTTTCCACGGCCGTCCTGTGCAGCTTTACAATCTCTCCCGCGTAAAAGGTGTTCACCAGATGCCTGCCAGCAGATATGGCAAGCCTTGCCATCGACTCGTTAAAGGTGATGGGCAGCATATCAATGATGACATCCGCCCTGCTCATCCATTCGGAAACCTTTGCCGAGTCAGCAGCATCCAGGCGAATGAATTCCGGGGAAGGTATTTCGACCCGTTCGACAAAGCGGCGTGCTGCTTCGGTTGACAGGTCTGCCACCAGGATATCTGCTTCAGGATCCAGTTGAAAAAGCCCATAGATGACCGCCCGCCCCTGAAGGCCGGCCCCCAACACCAGATACTTCATGATGCCCTCCCCTGCGGGCTCCCTTTTCCAGAGCTCCCTTTTGCCCTGCCTGAATGTCTGTCATCGAGCAGAGGCAGAAATTCCTCGCCCTTGGGAAAGATGCCATAGTGGCCGCCCGTATGAATGAACAGCACATTGGCCCCCTTGTGGATTTTTCCCTCTTTGATCTGCCCCACCATCCCCAGGAAGGTCTTGAGGGTATAGACCGGGTCAAGGATCATGCCTTCCAGCCTGGCAATGCGGACGAGCTCCTCGAGCTCTTCCAGGGTGTTGAGGCCGTAGCCTCTTCCCACAAAGCGGTCGTCGAAGTTCGTATCCAGCAAATCAGCCGGAAGATCCACATCGTACCACCGGGAAAACTCCTTGAGAATCCTGGCAACTTCCTTCTCGAAGTAGGCCGCATCGTCGCATACGGCAATGCCGTGCAGGCTCCAGGGAATCTGGTAGTGCCGCAGACCGATCATGATGCCTGCGTAGGTGCCGCCAGAGCCGAGAGCGCAGAACATGACATCCATGGCAGGGTCCACCTCCTGAAGCTCGCCAACCATTCTCACGTAGCCCAGGCTCCCGGTGGCGTTGGAGCCTCCCATTGGAATGAGGTAAGGGCTGTATCCCTCCGCCTTGAAGGCTGCCACCGTTTCCTCTTCAATATCGTGAAGATGCTTGAAGTCGTCTCTGCTATAAAAGGAGCAGGTGGCGCCCAGGATCTCATCAATGAGCAGGTTGCCCACAGGAATTCGCGGTGGCTCTCCCCTGAGGATGAGATGACAGCGCATACCCAGCCGGGCAGCCACGGCAGCGGTGGCGCGGCAGTGGTTGGACTGGATGCCGCCGCAGGTGATCAGCATGTCGCAGCCGTTTTGCCTGGCATGGTAGAGCAGGTACTCCAGCTTGCGGATCTTGTTGCCTGAAGCCACGCTTTCGGTCAGGTCGTCTCTTTTGACGAAGAGGTTCACCTGGAGTTCCTCGGAGAGCTCCTCTAAGTTCTGGACGGGTGTGGGGAGCTGGGCAAGGGATATCCTCTTTTCCAGCAAGGCCTCGAGTTCAGGAAAGATCCCCATGATTCTTCCTCCTTTTCAGTGCGACTCGTAGCTCACCTTTTCCTCCAGATAGTGGGACAGGTGGATCAGGGGATAGCAGACCACAAAATAAAGGATTCCCACCAGACCAAAGACCATCAAGCCCTCGGGAATGCGCTGCACAGTCAGCCAGCCCACCCGCGTCACATCAGTGAGCCCGATCACCGAGACTATGGATGAATCCTTGACCAGGAGCACATATTCACCCACCAGCGGTGGCAGGATGACCCGAACGGCCTGGGGGAAGATGATATAGCGCATGCGCTGCCAGGCATTGAGGCCGTATGCGGTGGCCGCCTCCCGCTGGCCCCGGGGAACAGAGAGGATGCCGGCTGCCACAATCTCGCTGATGTAGGCCCCTGCATACACAGTCAAGGCGATGGCAGCGGCGGGAAAGGGCTCGAGCTGGATTCCCACCTCCGGCAGAATAAAATAGATTATGAAGATGTGCACCAGAAAGGGAACCCCCCGCATGTAGTCGGCGTAAGCCCCCATGAGCTTTGACAGTCCCCATTGTTTGACCGTGCGGAGAATGCCGCAGATCACCCCAAGTAGGGTGCCGGCGACAAGGCTGATTCCCGACACCATGATGGTCACCCACAACCCCTTGAGAAAGAGAGGCAGAGTATGAATGAGCCCTTTGAAGTAAACGCCGATCATGCCTCACCTTCCCTCCATGTAGATGAGACGGCCCTGCCACCAGATTGACAGATGTTTCAGGACAAAATAGATGAGGAGATAGAAGGCAGCCACCGTGAAGAAGCCCTCTGCTGGCATGAACCGCTCGGAGGCCATGAGCTGGCCGGCCCGCGTCAGTTCGAGCACAGAGATCAGTGATACCAGTGAACTGTCCTTGACCAGGACGATGAACTGCCCCAGCAGGGCTGGAATGGTAACGCCCAGTGCCTGGGGGAGGATCACATAGCGCATGCGCTGCAAATAGGACAGGCCGTAGGCTGTGGCCGCCTCGGTCTGGCCGCTGGGAATCGACACAATGCCGGCCCGGACGATTTCTGCAACATAGGCGCCGCTGTTGAGGCTCAGTGCCAGGATGCCTGTCTGGACTTCATTCAGATTGACGTGCAGGCTGGGCAGGCCAAAGTAGAAAAAGTACAGCTGGGCCAGCAATGGCGTGGAGCGAATCGATTCGATATAGATCCCGGCAAGTCTCTGTAAAAAGGTCTTTTTCGAGAGCCGCATCCCACAGGCGACCACACCGATGAGCAGCGCAAGAACAATGCTGATGCCGGAGATCCAGCTTGTGGCCCACAGGCCCTTGAGAAACAGGGGAATATATTGTCCGATGACCCGGAGGTTAAACTGCTCGAGCAAGGGTCCCCCTTATGAGAGGAAAAAGGGGAGGCCTCTGGCCTCCCCGGTGGCAGATCAGTGGTCCTGGCGCCATCGGTTGGAATTGACCCAGTAGTCGAGATTCTGTTTCAGCCGGCCATCGCTTCTGATCCACAGGAAGAAGAGGTTGAGCCATTGCCGCAAATGAGTGTCTTCCGGACGAACAGCAAAGGAAAGGGGTTGAGCGCTGAGGGCGATTGGCAAAATGGCAATGGAGCCTTCTGGAAAGTTTTGCATCTGCCCCCGGATGGCGGAAAGATCGTTGACCCCGATGTCTGCCTTGCCTGAAATTACCGCATTGATCAGCAGGGGGCCGCCTCCCTTGTAGGGTTTGATTTCAGTGTTGGCCAGAAGACGCTTGGCGTCTGTTTCTCCAGTGGAGCCCAGGAGAACCGCCGTGCGCACGCCGGCTTTATTGCAGTCTTCAAGGGTCTGGTACTTTCCTGCATTTTCTCTTTTGGTGAAAACCACGCTCTTGGACACATAAAATGGATCCGTAAAGGATACTTTCAGAGCGCGTTTGAGGGTGGCAGTCATGTCCGCAGCCAGCATGTCCGCCTTTCTGGAAAGGAGAGCCGGGATCAAACCATCCCAATCGTAATCCAGGAACTTGATCTTGACGCCCATCTCTTTGGCAATCAGGCGGCAGAGTTCCACTGAGCTTCCAGTGCGCTCTCCGTTTTTGTCCACGAAGGAAAAAGGAGGACCCTGTGTCTGAACCGCAACTCGAAGCTCCCCGCGCTTGACAATCTTGTCCACCGTGTCGGCAGCAGCGGGCAAGGCAAGCCCCATGACCAGGGCCAGGATTATAAACAGTCTGGACAAGTGTTTCATGCCGCACCTCCTTTAATTGTGGGTTAGTATTTTGCTCAGAAACACCCTGGTACGCTCGTGCTCGGGGTGGTCGAAGAAGGCCTCCGGCGTGTTGGACTCAACGATCTGTCCGTCGTCCATGAAAAATATCCGGTGGGCGACTTGCCGGGCAAAACCCATCTCGTGAGTCACCACGATCATGGTCATGCCTTCTCTGGCAAGCTCTACCATGACATCCAGCACCTCCTTGATCATCTCGGGGTCCAGGGCGCTCGTGGGCTCGTCAAACAGCATGATTTTGGGATTCATTGCCAGGCCTCGGGCGATGGCAACTCTCTGACACTGCCCCCCCGAAAGCTGTGAGGGGTAGGCGTCCGCCTTGTCTGGAATGCCCACCCTTTCAAGAAGACGGCGGGCGTTTGCCTCAGCCTCGCTCCTCGGCAGCTTCTTGACCTTGATGGGTGAGAGCACCACATTTTCAAGCACCGTCAGGTGGGGATAGAGATTGAACTGTTGAAATACAAAACCGATCTGGCTGCGAAGCTTGGTCAGGTTCGTGGACCGCTTGTCCACCTGCATGCCATCCACATAGATTTCACCCTGCTGAATCGGCTCGAGCTGATTGATGCAGCGAATAAGGGTTGATTTCCCTGAACCCGAGGGGCCGCAAACAACCACCACCTCACCGGGATGGATGTGCAATGTTATATCCTTGAGGACATGAAGAGAACCGAACCACTTGTTGACATTTTTGAAGACAATCATTGAAAGGGATACCGCTGAATACCCTCACCTCCTTTCCCGGAAAATGGCAAGGGTAATACTGCCGTGATGGGGTAGGAGTATAGGCAACATCCCGGTTGGGTGTCAAGGAGGAAGTCCGGGCCAGTCAGTACAACCCCTGTGCCCTGGGGCAGTCCAGGCGGGAAAACAACGATGGTTGACAGTGTCCTGGGACCCGGCCACTGGAGGCTGCATCACAAATCCTGGCTCCAGGCTGACAGGCCGGCCTCAGTACCCGACATAATCCAGAACCATCCTGTCTAAAGTTTCCGGGCAGTCAATTTGCCGGGTTGTCTTTTGTGGACCTATGTCCACATAGTCTTCGTCCACCGAGGATTCTCCATCGAAAAAATTGATTCTAACAGTTATGGAGGTATCCGGGGAACGAGCTGGCGCTGCCGTGATTGAAAAACTGTCACCATCCTCGGAAAAGGCAAGATCATAGATTCTAATTGCCTCGAGGGCCGAGTCAGTGACAACAAGTTTGATCACTTCGCCGCGTGGAGTGTGCAGGCGCCAGCTCCTGGCGGCCCGGGCCGTGGGCAGCAGCATCAGGCCGAGCAGAAGATTTCCCAGAACTATGGCAGAGGCCAGTTTTTTCATTTCTTGCTCCTCAATGGTTGTCTGAACATCTCAGCCTGGTGTGAGTCAATCAGGTGTCCTGGGACCACCGCGGCCTCCCGGGCTGATTTTTTCATATGCCAGCAACCATTTCCCTTGACAGAAAAGCACCCCGTTTTGTAGCCTCCTTTGCAAAAGAGATGCCCTGATTCATTACTTATGATCCAACCGACGGATTGTGCAGAACAGGAAAATTATGCCCAGAAGAAGGCGTTGGCCGGCAATTCAGAACCGTGATCTGCCCAATGAGCAGACATCTTCCCGTTGCCACGCTACTCAGGCAAAAAGTGCAAGAAATGCTGTACAGCCAACTAGCTCCAGCATAAAACCATTCTCGAGTCCACCCACCATGCACCCTCGCCAGGGGTGAAAGACAGGAGAAAAATGTGACACGCCAGCCCAACAACAGACACGGCACTTCCAGAAGTGTAGACGCTCTCATCGACGAAATTCTCGTGGATACTTGCGGAGAAGATGAGGAGCTGTGGGCTTTCCACCAGGTATTCGCAGACGAGGTCAGGCTTCCTGCCGATGCCTTTGTCATTGGAGAACCCGTTTCTGTTGTGAAAATTGACTATGATGGCAATACCCGACTCGGACTGACGGCCAGGTGTCGGAAGCAGGATGGCAGCAGCTATGTGGTGGCGCTTGTTGATGTTGTCTTCCCTGAAGCTGCCAGCGGTTTCCTGTATGTGTCGGCGTACCGCAGATGGGTCGGTCTGCCACCTCTAGCCGGGCCCGGAGAGCAGAAACCTGGACAGCAGCGCCGCCACAAGGCGGCTGACGAGGATATTGATCTCAGCGGTCCGGTTGAGCTCGTCGTTCTGAGCGTGAAAAAGAAAGCAGCTCGTTGTCGCCTGCCAGGGACAGAGCGTCAGATCACCCTGCGTTCCTCTGACATTGCCGATATTGTTCCTGGTGAGACTATCACGGTGCAGCCACGCAAACGATGGAGATTCGCAGGGCATCCTTACCTGTCCGGCAAAGTGTTGTCCCAGCGGCTCGACCTTTACAATCTGGCTCTAAAACCTCTGCAGCTGCACCATCGCGGCACCTGGGATCCTGATGAAGAATACTGGGGCGAGCCCGACGAGCCAATCCCGCACTGGGCCAGGCCAATTATTGCACGCGGCCCAAGGCCATTATTTGAGATGGAACAGATAATCCCCGGCTGTGACCTGGATGATCCATTTGACGACCCCATCATCCAGTCCAACGACTTGAAGGCGGCTGGCGACCTGGATGGAGCCCGCAGCCTGTTGATGGGTCTTCTGAGTGCAGACCTGCGCTGCCTCGATGCTCATGCACACCTCGGCAATCTGGTTCTTGACTACAGACCGGAAGTTGCAAAGCGCCATTATGAAATTGGCAGGCGTATCGGTGAGCTTTCCCTGGGGCAGGACTTCGACGGAGTTCTTGCCTGGGGGCTCATCGATAACCGGCCTTACCTGCGGTGTCTTCACGGTTATGGACTTTGCCTCTGGCGCCTCGGACAGTTCCAGGAAGCCGAAAAAGTATTCGAGAGGCTGTTGTGGCTCAGCCCGAGCGACAACCTTGGTGCGCGGTTCCTTCTTGAATTTGTGAGAAGCAAGAAGTCCTGGGAAAATTATGATGATGACGGCTGAGGAGCGGCACCTGGTATCCAGTATAGGTCAGGATGGAGACGGTTCCATGCTCCCAGCAGCAGAATGCCTCGGAGCATAAACCTGAAAGTTGACCTGGCCCCAGAGCCATTCATTAGTAATCGACACCAAGCGTCATGCTATTGATCGCTGCGGAGGCAATCCAAAAGATTGCCTCAGCTTTCAAAAATCAATGCCTCGGCAACAATCTGGCAACCGAAAGCTTCAGCCTGCGCTGCCCATCTTTCTAGATCGACTCTGGAATAAAATGCGCAGGTACCTGTCTCGGTCATATAGCGAGTCCACACTCCTGGGCTTATCAAGTTGGCTGGTATGAAAATCGAACTGAGCCAAATCTTCGGCCGCAAGATAGATTTGAGAACAGCAGAGGACCTGAGCAAATATTTCAGACAGGAAGTCCTCCAAACGGCTGAGGTACAGTATGCGGAGGGATGATCAGATACGCTTGCGCCACATGCGGCATGCCTGCAGAGAGGCTCTAGGCTCTTGACTTCGCTCGAAATGAAACGAGAGAATCCTTGAGCAAGGACCGAAAGCTGGAATTTGCTCTGGTCAAGGCGATCAAAATAGTCGGCGAGGCAGCATCAAGAGTATCAGAAAAATGCCGTGAAGATTTTCCCCAATCCCATGGATCAACATCATCGGGATGAGAAACCGTCTCATTCATGCGTATTTTGACATCAATCTAGATATCCTTTGGAAAACCATAACCGAGGATCTGCCGCCTCTTATTGCAGAGCCTGAGAAAATCCTGCCGCTGGAATAGTCGTCTCCCGAATTTATCGCCCGCATCTATAATCCACAGCTTTTGCTTTACTCTAGCTTTCTCAGTGTTCCATCGAAGCGAGCACAAGAGAAAAGGAAGAAAGCCTTTGCCAGCAGGTCGATGCCGGGCTGTTCTGAAAATTAGGGAGATAAAGGAAGCGGCAGCCCACAGTTTAATAAATCTCTCGCCGGTGTCGCTCCTGCTGCTTTCTTTTCAAAACCGGAACTTTTTAACCTCAAGAATGCAGCTCTAAGACCGAAATCAGCCCAATTTTGAAGCCCTTATATTGACATTTCAATTATTTGTCTTGGTCGACCTCACTCAAAAGCTCTTGCCATTTCGCGGGCTCGCCGAAAAGGGCTTTTTTTGCCCCCAAAAAGAGCGTTATAGACCCAGATTGGACGTATTTTCGACAAGTTGTACAGTCCTGCAACCACTTGACTTGGCCCGACCAGGCGCAAATTGCTGTTGACAGGGTCACAATCATTCGCAAGAATAATCTTTGAACACAATACAAGAATAGCAGGTCGAAAGGGACACGCAAACAGATTAGTGATAAGGAAGAATATCATGGAATTTTACCAGAACAACCGCCCAGGCCGTTCAAAGCAGGCTATGGTATCTTGCTTTCTTGCCGCTCTTTTTCTATTGTGCAGCACACTGTTTGTAAAGCTCGTAGCAGGAGCCAAACTTTTTGTCAGCCCCGGGGCAAGCGGAAGCACCTGTACTAGAGCAGATCCGTGCGCTCTGCAAGATGCTCTTGATCTTGCAGAAAACAACAGTGCGGCCGACACGATTTATCTGGCTCCGGGAACTTATGCCGGGAACTTCGAATACAGGCCTCCTGACTCAGAATCCTATTCTCTGGAAATCACCGGGGTGTCAGGTACAACCGCTGAGGACGTTATTCTCGATGGACAAAACAAAGGAAGGGTACTGGGACTTTTTTATTATCCTTACTATTCAGTGCCAGCATTCGATGTATGCATAAAAGGCATCACTATTGAAAACGGAGACAGCACACTCGAGTCGCATAGAAATGGCGGAGGAATTAGTATCGGCGTCTTTGATGCCAATGTTTTTATTACCAGCTGCATCATCAAAAATAATACTGCTGAAGAGGAAGGCGGTGGCATCTGGGTAAACCCAACACGAGCCTTCTATCTGGAAAATAATCTAGTAGTCGACAACATCGTAAATGAGAGTTTCGCCCATATCAGCCGAGGTGCCGGAGCCTTTTTGATGATACCAGGAGGCTTCAATAACGTGATTAGAAACAATGTGTTTGCAAGAAACACGGCCCTGGGATCATCTTCTGAGGGAGGAGGACTCTTTATGGGGTGGTCAGGCACCTGTACCCAACATGTTTTTGGAAACACTATCTATAACAATCACGCTTACGATGGCGGAGGTATCTATTTTTATAACGCCTCCACAGCCAATGTCTACAACAACAATTATTCCACAATGCATGGCACCTGGACCGAGTCGGGAAACAACCAGGATATCGATCCAAAGCTCAGAGATCCCGAAAGCAACGACTTTCATTTACAGATGAACTCTCCCATGATTGATGCTGGAACAGACACTGTTCCTGATCCGCCGGGACTGCCAGCTACTGATTTCGAAGGGAATACCAGAGCATTCGGCGCTGCCCCCGACATCGGGGCTGACGAACGCCTGTGCGTACTGGCACCTTCTTTAGACTTGCTTTTGCTCGGCAACTAGCGCATTTCTGGGCCCCATTTGGCCAACCAGATCGGGAAGGTTCGTGAAGCGCCCCAGCAGTAAGCTATCATGGTTTTTTGAACACTTCTTTGCTCTGTTCAGACCACCAAGCTGCCACCTTGCACTGTCCAATCTCATGGTCTCTCGTGCTGCTTCTCACCCAGCAGCAATGCCTTGCCTCACGGCAATACGTAGGCAACCGAAAGCTTCAGCCTGCGCTGCCCATCTTCGAGATCGACTCAAAAATACTTCCAGTTCCTCCTATCCCTCCCCTGTGCAATCCTTTTGAACCACCATTTCTCACACAAGAACATCATCCCAGGGCATATCCCAGGGTGCCTTTGAAGCATTTATTATAGAATATCAGCTAGTTGACGATACAGACCAGCAGCCTGCCTGGCAACTCAACAGAGAAATTTTATAATTTTATGCCCGTCCCCTCCTTCCTTACAGCAGCAGAATGCCTCGGCAACAATCTGGCAACCGAAGGCTTCAGCCTGCGCTGCCCATCTTCGAGATCGACTCTGGAATACAATGCCCAGGTACCTGTCTCGGTCATACAGTCAGTCCACCTGGGCAACTCAGCAAGAAGAATCTTATGATTTAGGACCGTGCCCCGCCTCCTCCTTTGTCGCCTATTCAACACTTCTGGTTAGTGCCCCCATCTCTTGCAAAAACAGTTCACTTCTCTCGATAATCTCTTTAACCTGATCCTGCTCAAATTGCACTAAAGGCCGATAGTCAGCCTTTTGTCTGTTATCAAAAAGCCAGTCGAAGTGCTTTCCCCACTCAGCCGCAATCTTCTTGGTCCGTATATAGTCGCGGTGCAGCGCTGATCTGACTTCCCTGTGTCTTCTAAAGCTTTTTCCCTCGGCTAGTAGAACCGCAGAAAAAGCATGAAAACAGGCAAAATAAGCATCTCTCACAGCGTTCTGAAATCGTCCAGCCGAAAGGTTGTCCCGCGCAGAGTCAAGGTCCTGCTCCGCCTTCTCAATCCAGTAGGCTATGATTTTCTCCTCCTTCATGCCACCAGAGCTCCATCCCTGACAATTTCACGGTAAATCGGGAACTGACTGAACAGACCTCCATCCCATTCTTCGATGGTTGCAAACAGCGGACTGAAGATCACATCA